>JAATVL010000043.1 GCA_014523525.1 Nitrososphaerales archaeon TH703
CCTTTCTCGGCCAAATACCTCTTAACCTTATCTAATGTTAAATTATCATAATGAAAAATGGAAGCTGCCAGAACAGCGTCGACGTCAGTTTTATTAAATACTTCAAACATGTGTTCTGATGAGGCACAGCCGCCTGATGCAATAACAGGTATTCTCACATTGTTACATATTGCATTTGTTAATTCAATATCATAACCATTTTTAGTACCATCTGCATCTATACTTGTCAAAAGTATTTCACCGGCACCAAGCTCCTCGACCTTCTTTGCCCATTGAATAGCATCAATAGCAGTACCCTTGGACCCTCCGTATATCATAACCTCAAAGTAGAAATCCTTATTATGACCGGACGTTACTCTGTTTTTTTCATCAACTCTAAAATTTCTCTTGACATCTATCGCCACAACAACGCATTGTCTTCCAAAAATTTTCATGAGATCTGTTACCAAATTTGGATTTTTAACACTAGCAGTATTGATAGAAACTTTGTCTGCTCCATTAAGGAGAATCTGTCTTGCATCTGAAAGTGTCCTAATTCCTCCTCCCACTGTAAAAGGTATGTCTATAACACTGGCTACTTTCTTAACTATGCTCTTCATTATTTCACGGTCCTGTTTTGACGCCGTAATATCTAGGAAGACAAGTTCATCAGCTCCCTGATCGCTGTATTTTCTTGCCAATTCAACAGGATCGCCTGCGTCTTTAACTCCTCGAAATCTGATTCCTTTAACTACTCTTCCATTATCAACATCTAGACAAGGAATGATTCTCTTAGATAGGGGCATTACGCTATTGCTTTCACCTTTTTAATATCCAATCTGTCTTCATACAATGCCTTCCCAAGAATAACACTATTGCATCCAATTGATCTAACCCTTAATACATCTACCAAACTTGAAATTCCTCCACTGGCTATTATTCTTGAATTTCGATCAGCATTAATGCTATTTAAAGTGACAACGTCTGGTCCTGAGAGTGTTCCATCTTTAACTATGCTAGTCAGGAGAAAAATGTTTATTCCTAGTTTATTGAACTTAATTATTGCATCTTCAATTTTATAATTCGAAGAGGATTTCCAACCATCAATCATAACCTTTCCATTTATCTCGTCTAGTGAAATGACAATCCTGTCACTATAATTTTTCCTAAGCAAACGTAATTGATCCAAATTTCGATACGCCATAGTACCAACCACAATTTTTGAAAACCCCATCTTAGCAATTTTTTCAAAATTTTCTATATTACGAATACCTCCTCCAATCTGGATTGGAATATTTACCGAATGCAATATTTCAGCGATTGTTGACAAGTTGTTGGATTCATTACCAAATGCTGCATCAAGATCAATGATATGCAACATATCAGCCCCCTCCTTTTCCCATTTTTTTGCCACTTGAACGGGATTATTACTATATACCTTCTTGGTTGATTGGTCTCCTTTCGTTAACCTAACTACATCCCCATTCATTATGTCTATTGCCGCTAGTACCTTCATTCGTTTTTTTCACAAATTTTGATAAAATTTTTCACAATCTGGGCTCCAATTTTTCCCGATTTTTCAGGGTGAAATTGTGTGCCGAAAAGATTGGAGCGTTCAATCACAACAGGCAATATCGAGCCATAATCAGCTATTGCAGCAATAAGATTTTTATCTTCAGGCTCAATATGATAAGAATGAACAAAATATACCCAGGAATCTTGCGGAATCCCTTTTAGTAGATTACTTTCTCTTTTGACAATTCTTAAATTATTCCAACCAATGTGAGGAACTTTAACTTTCTTTTTTGGAAGCATCAATACATCACCTTCTAATAATTTAAGTCCGTCAAGAATTCCCTCCTCGCTTTTATTGAATAACATTTCCAAACCTAGACATATGCCAAGTATAGGCATTCCATTATCTACGGCCATATTGAGTGATACTGCATCTCTTTGTATGGAACTAATTGCGTTATCAAAATTACCAACTCCTGGTAAAACTAGCCCATCATATTTTTCCAATTCTTCTAGAGTTCTTATAATATCTACAGTATGTGCACCATTTCTGAAAAGGGATTGGTGCAAATTAAATAGATTTCCTGTCCCAAAATCAAAAATAGCTATCTTAGTCATTTACATCATGTCTTTAGTACTTGGTAAACCTTTTCTCCTTTGATCAATAGCAGCTGCATTTCTAAACGCAATGGCGAAACTCTTTATAGCAGATTCTAATTTATGATGATCATCTTTTCCATATTCTACTAATATGTGTGTACAGGCCACAAGATTTTGTAGCAAAGATCTGAAGAAGTGTTCAATATCCTCCTTAACTATACCTTCTACTTCATTCCTTTCCAACTTTAGTTCAAATTTAGAGAATTGTCTCCTAACCAAATCAATTGCTGAATTGCTCCTCGAATCGTCCATAGGCACGATAGCATAGCCAAATCTCATTATTCTGGCTCTGTCTCCTAATGCCTTATCCAGTCCCTGTCCTATGCAAATAGCGATGTCTTCTATTAAATGATGTAGGATTGAATCATGTGATTTAACATCAGCTTCAATGTCAACTAGGCTGTATTTACAAAACGTTGTTATGAGGTGATCTAGAAATTTCAAACCACTGGCGATCTGTGCCCTACCATCGCCATCAAGATTTACATTTATGCTTATCGTTGTTTCGGATGTAGTTCTGCTCAGCGATGCAGTCCTAAGTTTATCAGTATCTGACAATTGGTATCTAAAATTGGGTCATAACTTTATTTAATATGTTTGGTAATTCATTAACTTCTCTTACGATTACAGAAGTTCCATTATTGTTGAACAAATTCCTTACTTGATTTGATCTTGCATTAGAGGCACATATTCCAATTAATTCAATGTGGATATTGGACACTTTTCTTGCCTTCTGAACCATGAACAAATCCTCTGCGGAGTCTCCAACATAATAAGCATTTCTGACTCCAAAACTTTTGATGCATTTTATTAATGCTGAGGGGTTCGGCTTGCCCATCTCTCTTTTTTCATCCTCTAGGTATATTGAACCATTAGTGTCAAAAAAGTTAAAGATAGATTTCATAGAATACTTTGCTGCTGTTTTACTCCTACCAGAAACAATTCCTAGTCTTTTTTCAAAAATATTTGATATTTTCTTCATGGTTGAATGACGCACTAGAAGTGTGTCATTTTGGATGAGCGCCTTATCAAAGTAATATTTGGGGATCGCATTGTGATGTTTTTTGAACAAATGTGGCCCATAGAAGTATTCGTCAAAAACCCGAGTCAATATGCTACTGTCAATATCACCTGGATAGTTTAGTAACTTTTTAATCTCACTTAGGCGGTCTTTGGAATAGTTTTGCAGATAATTTTCTACTGAGACTATTCCATTTATTGTTGCATTGTTTGTAATACTTTCTATAAAAAAATGTAAATCAGAAATTTTAGATGGACCACATAGTATGCTCAGTATAAATGCATAGCTTGTATCAATATCATTGTTAAACATTCCAGATTTACGAAAATTAAAAATCAATCTATCACTAACTAATGTTCTTAAGTTGCCAATAGTAGGATCGATGTATTTAACCAGGTATTCTACTGTTTTTTTTATTGTCTTGTTGTAAGATTTTCTGGTATCAATTAACACTCCATCGATATCAAAAATAATACATGCTTTTGAATTCATTCTAATCTAATCTAATCTTTAAATTTATTGAATATTGTTAAATACTGACAATATTTTATTATTTATTTTTTTTGTGCCTATCGTTATTCTAATACAATTTCCATAGCTCTCAATGTTGTCAAACGCCTTTACAATTATTTTTGTATTTTCTAATGCCTCAATAATTCTATTATATTCTTCGTTACATTTTATAAAAAGAAAATTTGCATCTGACTTGTAAACATCTATTTTTTTAATTTTTGAGAGATTCTGGTAAAGTTTCTCTCTTTCATCTCTTATTAGCGATATACTTTTTTCCACTTTTTCTGGATTAGAGATAACTGAAATTGCGATAGCAAGGGAAATGCTGTTTACTGCATATGGTGACTGAATCCTATTTTTAAATAATTCTGCAAGTTCTTCATTTGCTACCATGTATCCTATCCTTGCACCGGCCAAGCCCATCGCCTTTGAAAATGTACGAAGAATTACAAGATTTGGAAATTCTTGCGTATACCTGGTTAAGGAATATTTTGCAAATTCTACGTATGCTTCATCTATTATTACCAGATTATTTTTCAGGGTACTCAAAATATCTAGAATTTGCGATCTTTCAAATTGATTTCCTGTTGGGTTATTTGGTGAGCATAAATATATTGCATGAGATTTTTTTGCGTCCTCAATAAATTTTTCACTATCAAGAGTGTTATCAAAAGAAGATAACATTATTTCAGAAAACAATATTCCGTGTAATTGGCATCTTGTTTTAAAATAAGAAAAGGTTGGGTAAATGGAAGTTAACCTTCGTCCTCTTCCTATTAGTGTTAAAAGTAAATCAATAATCTGATCAGAACCACTTCCCAATACCAGTGATTTTTCACCAATCATCAAATAATCTGAGAGCTTTTTGTACAACTTTTCATAAAGCTCAATCGGGTATTTTCTCAGATCAATTTTTTCTATACTATCTAAAGAAATGTTTGTAAGGAAATTTTTGTCTAAAACAAGATTTTCATTTGCATCCAATTTATAATAATTGCTTTTAGAAGGTGTTGCGTATTTTTCAACCATTGAAATTTTCTTCATTTCTTTCATTAGCCAATCTGTCAATTCAGTTTTTGAACCTCTCTTCTATAGCATAATAATGGTTCGGTAAACCTTCAGCAAATGCTAGTTCCTTTACGCAATTTTGAACCGATTGTAGACCTCTTTTTGTAACTGTAATGTGGTTAACTAATTTCATAAAGTCAAGTATAGATAGGGAAGATTTAGTCTTGCCAAATTCCATAGTTGGTAACACATGATTTGAGCCAAGACAATAATCACTTGCCGACGAAGGACTATATTTACCTAGTAAAATGACACCTGCAGTACTAATCTCAGACGCTATTTTTTTAGGATTTTCCGTTAAAAC
>JAATVL010000044.1 GCA_014523525.1 Nitrososphaerales archaeon TH703
GATCATCTGAGTTACCAATTAAAGAGAGAAAAATTTATCGATCCTAAAAATTAAATTTAACGATTTAAACAATTAAGGTACAAGTCATCTAACAGTGATTAAATACATAATTTATCAATCTTATCTTGTAATTTTTCTGAAAAATATTGCAAATGAAATAGAGAAACAGTTAAAATAAGCAATATTTTTTTCATCACTAATGATGCGACGGTCGTCCAGTTTGGTCTAGGACATCAGATTGCCAATCTGGTAACCCGGGTTCAAATCCCGGCCGTCGCATTTAATTTATGCCTACATTTTGTCATTATACTTTATTTATTATCTCCATCATCTGATTGTACGCATTCTCTGCACTATCTTTCCTAGGAAGCTGAATTACGAGTAGGTTCCCCTGAGAAGCACTTTCAGCACTCGATGGCGCAATGGCAATCAAACCAGTTTTTGCCAAAGCTTCAAAGAACTGAGGCATTTCATTGGCATAAAAAAGATAGTTTTCATCAAACCCGTAATCAAGGTAAGTCATTAGTATGTCTACAAAGACATGCTTTGAATCATGAAATAAATCCAATAGTACATCAACTGCCAACTTTTTACCAGCGACTTTTCTTATTATATCGTCATATCTTTTGGAATTGATGTAGATACATGGTATTGCATTCCCATTGTAATCAATTAATGACGCGTCATATCTATGCAAATTCTTTTTGAAATCATCCAAGCTATAAAAAAATCTCTTTGGCATACTGTAGAATATGGTTAATATTTATCGAAGTTATTTATTTATTCACTCATTCACTTATTGGTTTATCCGCTGTTGGTTTTTTCTATGACGACAAGTTTCACAATCTAGGAGTTGATTAGAAAAAAATATGGTCAGTTACCCTAGTACTTTCATCATCTAATTAATCAGCAAAGAGTAATCTTCATCCCAATTTCAATATGTAAGAAAAATTAATAACATTATCCTTGATCTAAATTTCTTGATAATGGGTAATCAGTTCTATTACACTGTAATTTAAATAAAAAAATTTTGATAGTTTTTCATGTCATCAGAAGAATTAGTTTTAGAGAAGATACTCTCTACTGGTTCAAACGGAATAAAAAAATCTGATTTAAAAAAACAATTTACTTCATTTGACCTCGACCAGACCTTGGAGAATCTAGTTAATGATGGAAAAATATGTGTAGATAAAAAGGGTTCTGCATACTATTGTTGGACACCAGAGGTATATCTCAAACATCTAAATAATGTAGATCCAAAATTCAGAATTTTAATAGAACGTATCAAATCCATTGAAAGAAAAATGGATAGTCAGTCAAATAGTATCAAGGATGCAATAAACAGTTTGATCGAGCTTCTAAAAATGGAAAATCCAGATTCTCAAAAAGCACTAGTCAATCTTGATAATTTCAAAATTGAGTTTGATACCATTCTGTCTAGATCAAATAATTCAATAGGTTGGATTGAGCTTGGCCATGTCAGAAATGAAATAAGCCAAAAATTTGAGTTGGGTAAGAATGAGTTTTATGAACTTGTTGAGCACTTAGTTAATACCTATCATAATGAATACGAGCTATCCACTGGAGGGAGTGAAGGCGTCGTTGTCAGAGGTTTACTCCATGGATATGTGAGAGGCATATGAGTTTGTATCCATATGGTCTAAAATTAAATCCATTTCCAAGCAGTCCTACCCCTTCTTTTGCCGACAGTCAAATTCTTGGAGGAAAGACACACAAGGATGCAAGACAGGCTATACTCACATGCATTTCTGATCTCTATTCAAAACTCCATGAAACAAAACCAACAGATAGAGATTTTAGATTAATAACGATGATTCAAGATGTCGGCTCAGGGAAGACCCACCTCGCATTTCACATTAAAGGACTACCTGACCTCGTTGATAATGCCGTAACATCGTACATTGATCTATCTCAAGTTTCTCCAAGAGATATTCATAACATTTATGATTCAATACTTGGAGGATTTAACCGTGATGATGTTGAAAGTTTAAGAAGAAATATACTTTATTTATTATGTAATAAAGTAGAAGATAACGGCAAATATGTGAGAAAGGCATTTAACTATGGGTTTTTAGATAGTTTGACTGGTAACAATCTCAGAAATAGAGTAGAGGAAATCGTGAAAGGGAAACGGAAATTAAATTTTCAATATGTACCAGAAATACTTAGCTCTGACTTCTCTGAAATACAGATCCAGATTATTAGGTCCCTGATAGAAGACAGATTAAGGAGTGACGTCGCAAAAGTCAGATCACTTGAAGGCGTGATAAATAGTTTAAGCTCAATCGCCGATATGAATCTAAAACTATTAAATAAATTAACAATATTTCAATTTGATGAATTTGATTCAAAAAAAGAATCGTTAGATTTTATTAAAGCAATTATTAATGCTCACATACCGTCATCTATTCTAATTTTGATACTCACTCCTTCTTCATATGATGAAATTAAAAAAGAAAATTCGTCAGTCTTTGATCGACTCGAGAAAGCAAATTATAAAATTGACCTAGCGGGTTCTAATACGTTAAGTGAATTAAATGACATAATCTTTGAATATATACGACATTACGATGAGAATAAACTTTTTACTTCTGACCATGAGGGAAACCTTGCAACTATAATTAAATTAGTATATGATGAATTTGCAGACTTTAGAAATGTCAGATCTATGTTAAACATCTTTTATCATGCTACGGAGGAAGCGTCAAAACGAGGATCGTTTATATTAGACGAATCAATAATTGATGATACTATAAAAAGTATCTATCCTGGATCCAAAATAAGAGGAAGTTTAATGAATGTACCCTTATCAGATTTTATCAAGCTCAAGATGAGTGTTAATAATAAGGAAACGATTGAAAATGACATACGTGAGGCTGTACGTAATCTTTTGACATTGACAAACTATGAAGGATATGTAAATGAGTTGAATTTTGACAATTCAATTGGAGAGGGAGTGGATATTACGTACAATGATAGTTACGGTTCAAAGATTGCAGTGTCAGTTGTTATTAAGGAAGAAGCCTCAAAGACTCAAGCTAAAATCTCAAATGCATCAAAATCACTCAATATTGTAGACAGACTTGTAGTACTAACAGGGGATACCAATCGCATATTTGGTGGAAGCTCTAGAAATGGAAATAATGTTGCAACCATCGTTAATATGGACAACGCAAAAATTGTCGACCTGATATACTTCAATAATAAGTATAAAAATCAGGAAATTTTAAATGATGATCTAGAAAGAGCGATCACTCTTGCCCGCTCAATAAAATTGTGTTAATCTTCTTACGTAGAGCCATCGACATGAAGCATTTACTTTATTATAGTACTTTAACAGTACCATGTATTGGAAAATGATCACTGAAACCTGTATTTGGTTTTCGATGCTTCGGAATACGCCCATTATTTCTTAAATACTCAAATGTCATGGGAATTCCTCTTTGGGCCGGATGATATTTTTCGGGATCTTTTGGAACAAAATAATCATTAGAAAGATTATCTCCAATAGTTAATCCTTCATTGAACACTCTTACGTTTTCTAGATTCATCTTCAATTTCTGAACACCTAGCAAGAGGCCCCTTGATATTATAAATTGGTCAAAGAGGTTTGTAGAATTATTTCTCCAATGGTAATAAGAAAAGCCAGAAAGATTCCACATGCAATTATAGAGAGGTGTTGTATACTCCAAGTAGTGTTGTTTATCAGTTCCATCTCTGTCTGTATTCCTAAGAATTTCTAGTGTTTCGTTCAATTCTATAAATATCTCTCTATCGTTTTTGGCACGTAGATATTTTGAAATACTCTTGTCAAATGGATCATCGTTAAAATCACCCATTAAAAGAACGTTCTTATTCCACCGAGTATTAATTGTGTCAACATATCTTCTATCAGAAAGAATATCATGTGGTAAATACTTGATCTCCTCAAAGGGAATTTTTAATAGGTCGTCCACAATTCTTCCACAATTTTCTGCAACCATGCATCTTGAGAATTCTGTATCATATTGATCAAAGCCGCCTTTTTTCCCTCTTCTGGATGGCCAATGATTAACTAAAACCGATAGCTCAGCATTATTCTCTTTAACCCGCAATCTTGCCAAAAATATATCCCTTGTTGGATATCTAAAATTTATTCTGAATGATTTAGTTTCAATGCATTCAAAAATATCTTTTGAATAAACCAGACAGGTATCAATCCCTCTGATATCAGAACCATCAATATACTTTGCTATTTCATAATATCCAGATCGCACATTTTCACACAAGTCAATTGCAAGTTTTTCGGACTCAATTTCACAGAAACCAATCATATCTGGAGGAGTGCCATTATTCATGGTTCTTAGGGGTTTACTAATATTCTCTATTTTTTTATTGAGTACCTCCCTCGTCCAACCTTTTTCTGGAATAAACTCAAGGTCAGTTGCTATTTCACCTGAATTAGTGTCAAAAAGATTTTGTAAATTCCAAAACGCAACACTAAATTCCAATTACCGTTACTAACACTGCTACTTTAGTAATAAGTTTTGTTTTTGTTTTTATTATTCTGTCATAAATTATTAATTGGATTTTGGTTGTCCATGTTTACGTCCTTCTAGCGTATACTTGAATTATACTCTGCCCATAATTAGCATTATTGAATTCCTTTGTGGTATTTGGGATATTTATCAATAAGTTAGAATTCAGCCTTAAGAATTAAAAGTTCAAACTTCGGACGGCATCTTTGAACCACAATGGTTGCAATATGCGGCATCGGTGGGGTTCGTGTGACCACAATTATTACATGACAGGAGAGTGCGAGACCTGCTGGCAAGATATGAGAATACAAATCCTGCAATTACTGATGGAATAGCCCAATAGTAAGAACTGAAACCTTCAATTACGATAGGTGGAGGCTTACCATATCCGAAGACAGGGTATGTTGATGCAGGCTGACTACCAACTACGTATCCAAAGAGAATAAAGCCAATTGCAAGTCCAAATCCTTGAAGAGCGAGAATGGCAAAAAGTGTTGTCTTCCAACTCCTGTGATAAGTTGTCACTACCGCCTGGCCTCCTTGATCCTTCTTTTCGTAATTTTTACTGGTTATTGGAGAAGCTGTCACTACCACTTGAACTCTTTGATCCTTCTTTTTGTATAAAGATGCAAAGATTTTTGGGGCCAGCCATAATCCAGCGGCAAATCCCATATGGGACGCCCAAGCAGTAAACCACCAAATCCAAGGAGGAAGAGCATCAGTTAAAACAAATACAGGAAAGACAACCCAATAGAAGATTGTCAGAAAAAAAGCAAATGTAAAAGCAGAGAATGCTGTTACCCTTCTCACTAAAAGAAAGTAGGCCATTGCAAATCCCCATCCTCGGAGTATGTGAGCTGCGAGTCCTGCAGTAAGATTTCCATAAGTAAATATCGTCAATCCTTGACTTCCTAGAGTACTGGCACCCCAGTCAAACCAGTGATCCCAGAATGGGACACCCACCATTAGATTCATTGGGACTCGTACCCAATCATACAAAGCATATGCTAAGACACCCCATACAGCAAAAATCAAGAAGGTTTTGGGAGTTATACCACTTTTGCCAGGAAGAAACCCAGTGAATAAAATTCCGAATACAAAAGGTATGAGAGTCAGATAAAACATGCCTGCACTGAGCGCCACACCAGTGTACGTTACCCAATAAGCAAAAAGTCCAAACTGAGCACTCGCAAAGATTACTGCAAATAAGCCACGATACCCAAACCACCCTCCACCATCTTTGTCATAGAGATATCTCAAAGGATTATTTCCGGACATCAGCTATCTCCACAATTCGGTGGTCAGTCCACGTTCTAATTTGATCATTTCTATCTCCAATTAATCTTCCTGACATGGTCCAGTTTAGTAACAATGCTGTTGGGGTATTATCTTTGATTAATGACGCATCACCATAACACGGAACGTTCAGAGTTGTGTTATCATATTTGTCTACCAGAGACTGATAAATATACCAAGGCTGACTAGCAGCGGGCTTTGGAAAATCAGCTTCCAAGTGATCGCAATGAAATATTACTTTCCCCTGATAAACTCCTGATGCTTTGAGGGTGTAATTGCTGACATCCAATACCAAAGGGAAGCCAATCCAGTCAAGAAACTTCCTGTTATCTAACCCCGTGTTTAATGAGTAGTTTGCTTCACTACCGTCGGCCACTGCATATACTTTTGTGAGATTAACCACAGGGCTAATGTGAGGCTCAATTTCATTAAAGGCCTTATTGTCACGTTCATCTATCCTTGGGAATGTCCAAGTAGCCGTTCTACCATAGACGAAGATATATGGACCTAGGTATACTAGGACTAAAATTAGTATTATTAACGCTCGGTTCAATAGTCCTTAGTATTATTAATTGTAATATTTGAATTTTTTATAACCTGTTTCTATAACAAGATGCGTACTTTAGAAGGTAACGTTGCTTTCACAGAAGAGATACTAATACAATTCACAGCTGTGAATTTAATGTTACTAACATTCCTGTTACGTATGAGACAACCATTCTGTTCAATGTAATAACTTCTATACTTGCATAGATATTAAACATATAACCCTACCTGAGAGAATATATGATTTCAAAATTTGTGTCAACTGATAATAAACATGTGAAAGTTGGGATGTCCCCAAAAACTTTTATTGCGTTTTATATGTATTTTTCGAGTCCTATAAATCAAGAGATTTGCCAACTCATATTTCAATAGCTATTTATTAATGGATGACGAATTTGTTGATTGACGTTGAAGAGAAGCAGGAACTTTACCACTATAGTCCCACTGTTGTTCCTAGCTTTTTTAATAGCGCTTTTATCTATTCTTTCGTACGAACATAGCTTTCTTTCAGGATTGCCTACAAAATCGAGTGATAACAAAAGGTCTACAGATAAGGTAGTAAGTTTTATTTTCTCTGATGGTCTCAAGAGTCAATTCACGAATGCAAAACCAATTCTTGATAAATATGGATTTAAGGCAACCTTTGATGTAATATGTAACAATGTCGATAAAAAAGATGGATATATGAATTGGAAGGATATTAAGACATTGAGTGATGAAGGACATGATATAGGTTCCCATAGCATGTCTCACGTACGTCTCACAGATCTTTCAAAAAAATCTATTGAATTCGAAGTTGGAAAATCAAAAAAATGTCTTGAAGACTACGGAATAAAACCTACAAGCTTTGAGTATCCATATAGTACAGGTTCGGATAATAAAACTATAGTTGACATTGTTGCAAAATACTATGAATTAGCAACAAGAGGAAATGATCCTCTCATGTTTCTAAGATGTGATGGAATGAAACAGTACGGTCAAAAAGATTGCAAAACTTATACCGACAATGGCATTCCAACTTACGCCAACAAATATTCGATTAGAAATTGGAGTCACGATTTTGAGAAAGTAGAAAATTCATACACCGACCCTCAGGCATTAGAAAGATTCACTGAAGTTGTGAATAGCCAATCAAGATATAATAAAGATGGAACAATTGAGGCGATACCAATAATAATGTACCATGGAATTGGTGATAACAAGAAAGATTCAGTCACTGACATAGACCTATTTCAAAAGGAAATAAAATATCTTTACGATAACAAATTTAATGCGATAACGATTTCAGACTTCGCTTACAATGAAAAACATGACTATTTGTATATAAAGGACCTCGAACCAAGAACTGAATTGCCAACTGAAAATGTTACTACCGCTACAAAAATCCCAACAACAAATGCGACAACAAATGTTACTACCACCACGGAAGTCCCAACAACAAATGCGACAACAAATGTTACTACCACCACGGAAGTCCCAACAACAAATGTGACAACAAATGTTACTACCCCTGCGATAGCTCCAGAAGC
>JAATVL010000045.1 GCA_014523525.1 Nitrososphaerales archaeon TH703
CTAAATTTTAAATGAAAAGCTTTTATCATGAATTTGAGGTAAATTCTAACATAGATAAAGTTTGGAAATTTTATACCGACATAAGACATCTTGAAGTAGTTAGTCCAAAAGATATAAAATTGAATATAATGCAAAGTACGGATAAAATATTAAAAAAAGGAACAGTTGCATGTTTTTCTGGTAAAATAGTCATAAGTGCAAAATGGTGCTCTAAAATAACTTTTTTTGAAAAATATAAATATGTGGATGAAATGATACCAAATGAAAGTAAAAAGCCTCCCTTTCAAATATGGAAACATGAGCATATATTCAAGGAAATTGAAGATTGCAAAACGCAGGTCATCGATAGAATTGAGTTTGGGTTACCCTATGGATTCCTAGGAAAAATATTAGAATTTTACATTGGATTCAAACTTGACAAGATCTTCAAGTATAGAAAACGAGCGACAATAAAATTTCTTGACTAACCCGTATTTAGTAACTGAATTGAGTCTACGATTGAATCCTAGTTTGCTTTTGTTCTTTGACTAGAAAAAATGAGATACCTAGTGCAGATAGCGAAAGGAATAACATGGTACCAAAAATAAGATCATACGCAGTTGTAGATGGAAAATATTGATATTGATTTTTGGATACAGTAACTAAAAATAAGTGTGTTTGCATGAACAAACCTGCAATTGTTGGACCTATCGAACTCCCTATGATTCTTAATAAGTTACTAATTCCAAGCGAGATGCCTATTTGTTCAAATGAACTTTGCACCATTACGATATTAGTACTACTAACATTTGTTAAAGAAATACCAATAGATAGTATTATCAAATAGATTGATATATAGAACTCATTTAACCTCATAAACAAAAGCAAACAAAAACCAAATGACATGGCAAGAGTCCCAACCAATAACGGAGTTGTCTGTCCAATTCTAGTTATAATTAAACCAGTTAAAGGGCCTAAAACTAAAAGTACTAGTGCAAATGGCATCTGCACTAATGACATCTGTATTGCATTATTATCAAAACCTACAGGGTACGGACTTTGAGCTAATATAGGCAATGTTTGAAAAATGGTGAACATAGACATACCTACAATTAGTAAAATGATGTTTGATGATAAAATTCTCCTGTCCAGAAATAGGCTTGAAGTGATGAGTGGGAATTTAGTCCTCCTTTCACACAGTAAAAAAGTAACGAAGCTTGATATAAAAGCAATCAAGAATAATAAAGACGTAATTGGAATTGTAATCGATTCTAAAAGGTTATAATTAATATCAAAAATATTCGTCCTAAGAAATGTGATGAATAAGAGAAACGAGGTGATACTCATTCCTAATAATATCGCACCTCTTAAGTCAAATTTCTTGTAGGAGTCTTCGTTTCTTACCTTGGAAATATCAAATGCTTTTTTTTCTGATGGAATAGATCGTATAATTATGATAATCAAGCAGATTGCTATTGGAATAATTGAAAAAAATGTCAGTCGCCAACCATAAAGTTGTACGATAGTTCCTCCAATTGCAAGTCCCAAAACAGAACCACCTGCAAACATGGAACTTATGATTCCTTGGCTTATAGCTAGTTTTTCCCTTGGAAATTGTTCTCTAATCAGTCCAAACGAAACAGGGAATACTGATATCCCAATTCCCTGTAAAATTCTCGATATTAGTAACATGACAAAATTGGAGGAGAAAGGTGAAATGATAAGCCCTACTGTATATATTAAAATGAGAATTATCATAATCCTTTTCTTGCCATACATGTCGGATAATTTTCCACTAACCGGTGTCATAACTGCACCTGCAACAAGATACGCACTTAATATCCACGATGAAGTGTTGTATGATAAATTGAAATCATGGATTAATTGTGGAAGAGCTGGAAGAAGCATCGTCTCCGTATACATCGATATAGTCGCAATAGAACTGAGAATTGCGAGTGTTGTCCATATTGAATGACTGCTATTTTTTTTACTAAACAAGGGTCATCTTTTTTGCTTAAGGTAAAGTCAAAAGATCAATATATTTGATTTTACACGCTGCTCCATTAATTAATGTATATAATAAAAGTTCTAAATTATTCGTTGTCTTAGATTGTAGGGCAATTTCACTATATCATGAACTAGTAATACGTATGGAAAATAATTTTTTTGATCTATATTTTAATACCTGCTGAAGACAATTACAATTAATCTAAAGATTAATGTCGTCCATAGCTGAAATAAAGAAAAGACTGAAGAGAAACTGGTATCAGTTTATCAATAATAATAGTAAAAAATTTGCCACCCCTATAATTGATGGCTCTTCTCCTCCTTCAATATTTGTAGGTGAATTTGGATATCCACACATTAGAATTGGTCCAATGATTCCACCTTATCATGGAGATACATCAATTTTAGATAAACCAGAATTATGGAAAGGAAAATCGTTGGAAGAGATAGTCAACTACAGGATCAATCTTTTGAAGGGAACAATCATCCACAATGTGAATGATATTTCCGGGAGATACATTGAATCTTTGCAAGAGATGGCATTGTCAAAAAAAGTTGTCGAAAGCACTGTAACATTTGAAAAAATACCATCACAATATGTAAATAAAATGAGCTTAACTAACAATGAATCTGAAGAAATTCCTACAATATTCTCAGCGCCAGTACGTGACTTTAAGATTATTCCCTCCACCGCAAATCGCAAAATTGAAAAAAAATATTACGACCATGATTCAAAAGCAACAGATGCCATAATTCACCTTTATAATAATAATATCGATATTAGTCAAATCTCAAAAGTTTTAAGTATGGGAATGGTGGGCAGAAGGAAAAATCGTAAACTAGTACCTACTAAATGGAGTATTACCGCAGCAGATGATATTCTTTCCCTGCATTTAGTGAACAAAATCAAGGACAATCCAATTCTGGATAATAACCTTGTATTTGACTTCAATCATTTGGAAAACTATTATTCAGTGGTATTTATCCCTGACGATGTTTGGAGTTTTGAAATGATTGAATCATGGATTGATACCAATGGAAGAATACATATAGGTTCAGATTATGAGTCAGGAAAAAAGATCGATCATTATCCTTCAATTGCTGGTGCCTATTTTGCGGCAAGACTGGCTGTGGCCGAATATCTTTTCAGGATAAGAAAAAAGGCATCAGTGTTGATTCTGAGAGAAATACATCCTGAATATTTCGTGTCCCTTGGTGTCTGGCAGATTAGAGAGGGAGTAAGAGAATGTCTCAAATCTAAAGCAAAAACTTTTCAAGATTTTGATTCTGCTTTAAAGTATGCAATCTCAAAAACTTCACTATCAAAAATAGAATGGATTAAAAACAGTTCAATTATCAGGAACAAGAAGCAAAAGAGAATATCAGATTATTTAACTTAAGTTGGTTCGATTTTTTGCAGAAGATACATGAATTAGTGAAATTGGATCTCACTCTCTTGAAATAGTTTAGAGAATAAAGTTACTACTTGAGAGAGCAAAATGATAGGCATTATATTTATATTCACGATGTGAAAGAGTGGTCTATTGAGGTAAGCAGATAGTGAATCTGGGGGTTTGTTCGCCAGGCTTTTGATCTTTTTTCTTTATAATATCTACGTCCATGAGTTTTTCGCATGATTGTTTTTCAACAGTGCTATCCTTGATATTGTTGGTTAACGTCTGTAGTTGTTGATTTTTGTCAAATGGACTGACAATATCAGGATACTTGAAAACATCCTTAGTTAATATCTTACAGTTATAGATTTTAGTACATCTTTCTTCATTAATACCATCTAATGTAGAAGGTTGTTCAATTGCATAAAGTCTAGCGCCAACAGTCATGATTGAGATTACTGCGAAGCTTATTATAATAAACACTATAGATAAATTTTTGATCAACTACACAGTTGAATGTCACCTTGATTTATTTGAATTTGGAAAAAATTATGATTAATAAAATTCACTTTATTGATTGTAATAAAATGTTATAGCAAATTGTTATATTAAATCAAAAATAATTTTTTTTAGTAATACAATATTAATTCTTCAATTTTATCAACA
>JAATVL010000046.1 GCA_014523525.1 Nitrososphaerales archaeon TH703
AGGAATAGAAATTGTTAATACTCTCTTTGGCTGAGCCAAAAATTGATGTAGACCTTTATCAAGTCCAATCATATTTGAAACTTCGTCAAGCTGAGTGAGTGCCACTTCAAATGGATTGATTCCGCTATTTACAGAATTTGACATGACGTGAGTTGAAAAAATCAGATATTTAAATTTTGAAAGGGTAACTAAGTGATTTTACAAGATTCTCTAAGTCATCTATTAATCCTATCGGAAATAAGAAGCCTTAATTCTTCGTCATTTTTATTGACATAGTCGATCCCTAATGATTCTGCTATCACTTCAAGCTTGTGACGTTCGTTATCTACAGCACCAGCTACACGCGGTCCAAGATAGTTGGAATCTTGATCAATTTTTTGTGTGAGCGTCGAATTACGCATCTTTTCAAATTCTCCCACCGCCTTTCCTATGGTTCTGGAAAATTCAGGTAATTTCTTGGATCCAAATAGAAGTATAATTACCAGTAGTCCGATCATTAACCATTCAGAACCACCGACATTCATCACGTAATTTTCAAGCATATGAATATGTTAAATCCAACGGAATGAAAAATAAGTCTTTGCTAAAAAAGTGAGTCTTTCTGAAGGCATTGTCAGAGGCTTCACAAGTATTGCCGACCAAAACGGCTAAGTATAACTTTATCATTTCAAGACAAAAATTCATTAATCTTTGGTACGTAGGCTATGTCAATAAATGACATACGACAGAAAAGAAATAGCTCTGAAAGTTCGAGAGTTTATTGAATCGTTAAACAATGAATGTAAAGCAGGGGCGATTGTTATAGTAGAGGGTAGGAAAGATGAAATTGCCTTGAGAGAGATAGGGTTTAAGGGCGAAATTTTGGTTTATAATAATTTTAAAGGAATTATAAATTTTGTAGACTATGTGTCTAGAAAGGGAAGAAAGGTCATACTCTTGCTGGATAGAGACAGAAAGGGTAGATCCCTTACCTCAAAAATCCTGAAAAAATTAGACATATTGTGTCCACATGATAGTTTGAATTATAAAAAGAAGTTTGTAAAGATAACGCATGGTAAGATAATGTGTATTGAAAACCTTTCTAACTTTTGTTTACCGTTCGTAGAGAACTAGACCTGTAAATTTCTTTTTTGTCAGCATTTTTAATCTAAGTTTATATCTCTTATGACTTATTTTAAAATTTGATGCAAAGGAGCATTGTAAATAGCTATGAGCTGAGGAATGATTTTCCAATTTTTAGGAAAAAAATTAACGGTAAGGATCTAGTGTATCTTGATAATGCTTCTACAACACAAAAGCCATATACTGTGATTGAGTCAATTACTGATTTTTATTCAAATTATAATTCTAATATTCACAGAGCGGTTTATCAGCTTGCCGAAGAAGCGACGAAAATGTATGAGCAAAGTCGGGAGAAAATTGCAAATTTCATAAATGCGCGTCCTGAAGAAATCATTTTTACTAGAAACACAACTGAATCAATAAATCTTATTGCGCATTCTTGGGCAAGGTTAAATCTTAAAAAAGACGATGGTGTAGCAATAACTGAAATAGAACATCATAGCAATATAGTACCCTGGCAGATACTATCTCAAGAAATTGGAACACGATTAGAATATGTGGGAATAGATGAAAATGGATTTTTAGATCTTGAACATATGATTGAATTAATTTCATCAAAAAAAATAAAATTGGTCTCCTTAAGTCATATGTCAAACGTACTGGGAACTATTGTGCCAATTGAAAGGATCATAAGAATTGCTCATGCAAATGGCATACCGGTAATAGTAGATGGTGCGCAGTCAGTTCCGCATATGCCTGTAAACGTCAAAAATATGGATTGTGACTTTTTGGTCTTTTCTGCACACAAAATGCTAGGTCCCACCGGAGTGGGAGTATTGTACGCAAAAAAAGAATATCTAGACAAGATGAAACCATTTTTGGGCGGCGGTGACATGATTAAAGAGGTCTTTAAATTTCACACAAACTACAACGAAGTTCCGTACAAATTTGAAGCAGGTACTCCAAACATTGCGGATGTCGTGGGTTTTGGTGCAGCAATAGAATATTTAGAAAAAATTGGGATGGAAAATATTAGGAAACATGAAATTTATCTAACAGATTATGCTCTAGAATCGATGTTATCCCTCAAATATGTTACAATATATGGTCCAAGAGATCCAAAGGACAGAGGAGGAGTTATATCATTTAATATTGCGGATATACACCCTCATGACCTCGCAACTATAATGAATGATCATGGAATTGCGATAAGATCCGGTCATCATTGTGCCCAAGTATTGATGCAAAGGCTTGACGTGCCGGCAACATCTAGGGCAAGCTTTTACATTTATAATACTAAAGAAGAAATAGATAAGTTCGTTAATGCTATTAAAGAAGCAGGGAGAATCTTTAAGATATGAGCGATGATATTTACAGGGAGATCATATTAGATCACTACAGGAATCCAAGAAATAAGGGCAAATTGGAAAATGCCGATGTTACAGTTCATGACAGTAACCCTCTTTGCGGCGACGAAATAGATATCCACCTGAAGGTAGATGGCGGAGTAATCAGCGATGTAAAATTTGAAGGCAAAGGATGTGCAATCAGTCAAGCGAGTGCTTCTATGTTAACAGAATTGGTCATGGGCAAGGATTTGAAAATCGTCAAGGATTTGAAAAAAGAGGAAATTCTTGAAAATATAGGATTAACAAATCTAGGACCTGCTAGAATTAAGTGTGCACTTCTTTCACTAAAGGTACTAAAAGTAGGTATGGTGAAATATTATTCAGAAAATGATCCCCAATCAGCAGAACAAATTAGTAGTGAATCTTCACTTTATTGATCACTATCTAACCAATGAACGATATATTACTTGATTATTGGCATAATCATGTCGCATATGCTGGTTTGAGAATTTTCTGGTAATCATGATTGATATATATCCGATCATTTGAATTCGTAACGATTCTAGTTATATTTATACTATTTACGATATTGATATATCTTGGATTCTTTACCTCAATAGACAATTCTGTCTTCAATACTTTTAACAGTTTTAGTCCTGGCCAATACTTGCTCTATTCTTTGGTGGTCATTTCATCATTTGCAGAGGTAGTAAATCTGATTTTTATAGCTATAATTTTTACAGTTATTAGAAGAACAAGAAAAATGGGCATGATACTCATGATAACAATAATGACACTAGCCATTCTAGTTTCTTATATGAAACCATTAGTTGCTCAGCCAAAACCACCGGAATCGCAAAAAATACCTGCCCTTCCACATGGTTTTCAGCTTGAGAGTGATAGTTTACTTACTGAAGCACGTAATTTCTCGTATCCTTCAAATCACACAGCAATGATAACTGCCTTCGCTTACATTGTGGGAACTATCTTACAACAAAAGACGAAAAAATATTCATATCTTCTTTGGGTACTGCCACCAATAGTCATGTTTTCAAATTTGATTCTAGGATTAAATTATGTGAGTGATTTAATTGGAGGTTTACTGATGGGGTTAGCTATTTCAATAGCAACGAGTAATATTTTGAAACTTCAAGTCCCCTTTGTGATGAACAGATTTAAAACTGCTCATCAATAGTTTATTTCTAATTTTTCTGCCATTTTTGGATTCAATAACAACCAGCCATAATTATCGTTATCATGAATATATCTTAAATCTCTCAAATTGACGATTAATTTATTTTTCTTTAAAGAGAGCATCAACTCACCGTATATTGCAGCTCCTAATCTCTTTATATCATGATCTGACTTCGAATGACGCGGTAATAATATTCTCCAACTAAACTCTCCTGACTGGAACTTTTTGTAATGATAAATAAATTCATCGATCATTGGTTTAATTTCAGATACATCGCTTATTTTACAGGTTAGCCGTACCGGAAAATTTACAAGTTGTGATGAGTTCATATTATTATTATTATCATTTACTAGAATAAAAAAGTCAATTGATGAGTAATCAAAACTTAATAAAATTAATCCAATCGGATAAGGTTTAAGAATAGTTAATTAGACATTTTGGATGTAGTTGACCATATCATCTAAAGTTGCTACTTCTAATAAATGGAGTGAACTTGAACATAATGGCGTAGCTTTCCCGCCAGATTATGTCCAACGCGGAATTAATATCAAAATTTTAGGAGAGATTTTTTTCTTGAATCGTGAGCAAGAAGAACTCATTTATGCTTGGGCCAAAAAGAAAGATACACACTATGTGAAAGATCCTGTTTTTCAATCCAATTTTCTATCTGATTTCAAGAAATTAATCCCCGATCGAATTAAATCAATTCAAAAAATTGATGAAATCGACATGACTGAAGCGTTTAATTTGGTTGATAAGGAATTAAGAATTAAAGAATCTGAAAAAATAAGAATAAAATCGCTTCCAAGAGAAGAGAGAAGAAGAATTACTCAAGAAAAAAAATTAGAGAAGGAAAAACTAAAATCAATTTATGGAACAGCTAAAATAGATGGAATTGAAGTTGATGTCGCCAATTGGCTGGTTGAACCCCCTGGTATCTTTATGGGTAGAGGGCTTCATCCGTTACGAGGAAGATGGAAGCCTAGGGTCTCTGCCAAAGATGTAATACTAAATCTAGGTGAAGATGCTTCGGTACCCGAAGGTCCATGGAAAGCTATTGTTCATGACCATTATTCAACTTGGCTGGCCTCATGGACAGAAAATCTAACTGGAAAGAGAAAGTATGTTTGGTTGCACGACTCGTCTTACCTACGACAGGATAACGATAAGGCAAAATACGATAATGCAAAAAAATTAGAATATTACATTCCTGCTATTGAAAAAGAGATAATTAATCAGATGCTATATGAAAGGGATACAACCAGAAAAAAGGTCGCGACAGTCTGTTACCTCATATATAAATTAGCCATGAGGGTTGGTGACGAAAAAGATACTGATGAAACAGACACGATTGGTGCGTCTACTCTCAGAGTAGAACATCTTAGATTTCCAAAAATTAATGACAAGGTACAAATAGAATTTAACTTCCTTGGTAAAGACAGTGTTCCCTGGCAAAAAACTCTGGAAATATTCAGTCCTGATACAAAAGCGCTTTACGAGAATTTGTTGTTCTTCATGAAGGGAAAGGATAAAACTGACGAAATCTTTGAAGATATTACATCGTCTAAAGTAAATAAATTCCTCCGCTCAATAGATAAGGACAATCTCCCTAATTTGAC
>JAATVL010000047.1 GCA_014523525.1 Nitrososphaerales archaeon TH703
AAATTATCACATGAATTACTAAATTTGGACATTGATGAGGGAGTACGAATAGAGTCAACTAAGAATACGAAGACGAAGATGTATATAAATAAGAGAACATCAGAATTTTTTGTTCTTGAAATATGTTCAGATTTAACTGATATGTCGGAAATTGGATTTTATAGGGATATCAAACATATTCATAAACTAATTGATGATATTTTTGGAAGAGAATATTCTGTTACCATTTATTGAATATAAATCATATATTTATTTTCTATAAACTGTATTGGCTTATTTACATGAATATCAGAAGACTATGATAATATATAATATAAGACCTGCTACTACCGCACTTGCTGAAATCGTAATTATCCAAGCTTAAACTATTCGTTTTCCAAAGCCTCAACGAACAGCTGATAATCTAGTTGTAGCATCAACACCCATTATCGCTCCTAATACTGACTGAGTTGTACTTACTGGAATATCCAGCCATGCCATTGATGTGAGTATTTTTTCCAAGCGGAAATAGTCTTTACCAAATTCTCCGGTTGCTCCTCTAAAACGGTTAAGATTGCCTTGTCAATAAAGTCAAAACTTTACCTTGATATCTCTATTTCTATTGTTGAAACATTTCGCTCTCTACCGTCTTCAGATTGAATTAATTGTGAATCTATTTTTACACGCCCAATTTTATATCCTATATTACCCATACGCTTAACAATAATTTGTGCTACGTCTACTGCACGGGTTATACTTCTTCCTCTGGCTTTTACAAGAACTGTTGGTTCGTTTGCTAGTTGAACCAATGTTGCAGTCACATATATCATCAAGGGCTTCTTTCCTATCAAGATTTCATTACTTGCTCTTCTTGTTTCAGCCCTTGAAGTCATGTTATTAGAGCAGATCATAAAATCCTAAATATATTAGTTGTTGATTTGTCATTCCTTTGAATGCTTTAGCAGGATGTCTTCCAATTTATCTGGATTATTGATTATTTCTTGAACTACCAGAGGATCATCGACTTCGTAACAGTGCATGAGATTTTCTTCATCTTTGTAAAAAATATAGACTTTGTTGTCATAAATGCAGTAATACATTTTATCAACGACCATATTTTCAGGTTTGATCTTTATACCGTCCTTTTCAACAATAACAGGATAGTCCAATAAATCTATTATTTATTAGATAAAATAAATTCTATACGGAATTCAACAAAAAACTGTTAAAAAGAAGGACTTTGTGAACTAAATTTTCAGGTCATCAATGGATTTCAAAGTTCAGTGTTTCCCAAAACTTTAAGATCTGATATCCATTCGATTGAATCGGTTATATCCAATTCAGTTATTTTAATAAATCGTGCCTTAACAGGGCCTTCTTTAAGGTCATAAATTTCTGAAGGTGAGCTAGTGCCTGTTGTTGAGTAATATTCAGCTGGGGTGTATTGTTTTCCATCATTTGAGAATTCTAGTGTGAAGAATTTTATCTCATTGTCTACGTTTGCAAAAGTTAGTTTAATACCACATATATTTTGTTGTTGACCCAGATCCATTGCAGTCCACCTTGGTTTATGTGTCGAATTAGTAGAGATGACATCAGAGTTGTTAGTATTTCCATCAGTTTGTACGTCCGCTATTGGAATTTCATTATATTCACAAGTGTTTGTCGACTTTTGATCGCTATTTACGAGATCTAAGTCTGTACGTTGTTCATGTTGTTCAGCATTGCCCAAATTCACCTTATTATCATATTGATTCAATGCATGTTCCTCTGTTGGGGATATCTGATCAAAACCAGATGAATCAGGGTCATATGATTGGAGATTTCCATATGAATCAACATTACTATTCATTATTCCATTATTGTCCGATGTTAGATTTACTTCTTTTACTTCAGGCTTCTTAACTTCTATCAAGCATGTATACGTCACATATTTCCCGTCAGGATATATTACCCTGAGCTCTAGAGTATTTGGTCCATATACATCAGCGAAACTGAACTGATTTTTTCCTATTCTATGAAGAGGGGTCATTTCTGTTGTGTCTGCGTCATAGTCAACAAAAAACGCATTCATTTCTCTCGGTTTTGTTAAAAAATTAAATGAAATATTTTCGTCTGATGATATCTGGGCTACGGGTTGGGAATCATCAGGTAGTTGCGGAAAATTGAGTCTTTTCAAATCTTCATTTTGAACAACTACGAATGGTGACATTTCATAGGACTTGTTCTTATAAACCATCTTGGCGACTGGGACATCACTATCTTTTATGGTACTATTATCGGCATCTGATACTTTAGTATCGGCAGTTGATTCGCCTTTTGCCTGAGGTTCTGCGCCAGCAGGCAAAAGTATAGTGTTTCCAAGAGGAGTTACGAATATCAAAAGTAAAAGCGATGAGAGTAAAACATATTTCTTATTCTGATTTATTGACCTTGTCAAAACTGAATCCAAGACTAATTGGTAATCTTTTATATTTACGGAATGTCGAAAAAATTACTTAAATCAACAACAGGAAAATAAATTCATTGACTATAAGATAATATCATAACATGTATCAAACACTATTACTACCATTGAAATATATAAATTCCCACTTTCACATATGTTATAGCACAAGCTGGAATAATTTTTTATTCCAAGAATTATTTAATGAATTAGTATTGAATGAGAATATTTCTTTAAATGAGATAGGAAAAAAAATAATATTTCATATTGATTTTGATTATTTCTATGCACAGTGTGAAGAAATAAGGAAGCCAGAATTAAGAAATATTCCAAGTGTTGTTTGCGTATATTCAGGACGAGAAGAGGATTCCGGGGTGGTCAGTACCTGCAATTATGAAGCACGAAAATACGGTGTTAAGGCGGCAATGCCAATTAAACTAGCAAAGTCAAAACTAAAAGACGTGGAAGCAATATTTCTTCCTACTGATATGCCATACTACCATGACATATCCAGAAATGCCATGAGGATAATTGAGAATTATGGAGAATTATTTGAACAAGTCAGTGTTGATGAGTGTTATGTGGATTTTACAAAGATCACCAATTCGGATTTTGATGATGCAAAGATTTTTGCTAACTCGCTGCAAAAAAATATCAAAGACAAGATCAATCTGACCTGTTCCATTGGAGTGGGACCTAATAAACTAATATCAAAAATAGCGTCAGGTGTCAAAAAGCCCAATGGAATAACGGTTGTTAGTCGAGAGGATGCCAAGAACTTTATATCAAATTGTAAGATTGAGGATATACCGGGAGTAGGTCCAAAAACCGCCAAGAAGCTGGAATCATTAGGAATTGACTCCATTTCGGATATTTCAAATAAAAGTATTTTTGAATTGAGGGATGCCTTGGGCTACAAAACTGCAACTTTTCTGGTAAATGCATCAAATGCAATCGACTATTCTCAGATAAAAGTTCGGGGAACATCAAAACAAATAGGTAAAATAGTTACCCTAAAAAAAGATCTAGCTGACTTTGAACAGATTAACTTGACGGCTGCCAGTCTTTGTACATCTGTATATGAAAATTTAAGGAATAAAGGACAGGCTTTCAGGGTCCTTACTATAATTTTGATTTTAGAAAACCTCCAGCACGTTTCATTTTCGAAAAGTCTAAAACTATACTCAGCGTCCTTTGACGAATTGCACAAGAATTCATTATTTATTATAAAGGAGATGATTAACAACAATTCCATATCTCTTGACAATATCAGGAGAATGGGTGTTGTAGTATCTGATCTTAAGGATATATCTGGACAGGACTCGTTGGTGAATTATTTTGAAAATTAATTGTTCAAATTGAAACAATTGAAACTAGTAAAAATATACTTGCTTCTTTATGATTTGGTCTAAACGAACAATGCTTGACACTGTAATGGTCTGTTGTTGTCAATAATTCGCTAGCTTTCATTCAGATGGTAGTTCTAGCAATTATGAGTTCTAAAACCAATTTACGAGGATAGATACTTTAACGATTTACTGATTAGACATTCTACAATTTGGACTGACATTGTTTTTGTTATTTTTGCATTAATGAAATTTGGCTTACCACCGCCCTTCCCTATTTTCTGATCCTTTCTAAGGTCTTCAAAAATTTTAGGACAATCTAGATTAACATCATCACTCCTTGCAAATACAAGATTTGCCATATCATTGTCATCTGTATTAATTAGAATAACAATTGTTCTTGCTTCAAGTATTCTTTCTGCTACGAAGGTTTGAATAGTTCGCCAATCCATATTGTCGAGGATTGTGGATACTACAGCTATATTCTGTTTATCAAAGTGCTGAATCGGTATATCAGCCAGTACCTTATTTGTTAATTTTTTTAACTGGTTGTAATAGTGTTCTCTTTCACTATAAAGCTTCTTAATAGTCGCTTCTACAGTATTATAATTTGATCCTACTTGTTTGCAAATAATATTAATTTTTTCTGTCATTTTGACTGCTTCATCCATCGCACTTTTACCAACCAGAAACCTTATCTCATAATCAGAACCATTAATTGACATGTTAGTTACCAAAAAAAATATACAGTCAGATAGATTACTGACATGTTCCATGGAGCAGGCAGAAAGATCATGGTTTTCGATTTCAACTACAGTAATTTTATCGAGATTGGTCAACCGTGGTTCATTGGCTCTCAAACCAGGGAATTCCTTCTTGGCTTCATTCAGTGAGGAGAATGAATGATGGAATATTTTTCGTCCTTCTATTATGAGTCGATTAACTTCCTTTTCAGCCAAAACTATCCTATCAAAATCCAGTTCTACTTCTGACGCTTTTATAAATGCGACATTGTGTGAATCCTTGTGTTCCACTTTTCTCACACTCAAAGTCTTGTTTAATATTTTTTGCAGCGATCCTATGAAGGCATGTTCTGCAGTATGTGCAGCCCTGGTATTGATACTCATCCTCATCAGTTCACGTTATTGATATGCATGAGCATTAAGGCATTAATTATTGAAGAGGCTGCTGGACTTCCACCTTTCCTTCCAGAATTTGTTATAAATTCGATATTAGTCTTTGATAGTTCAAATTTCGATTCTGCAGCTGAAACAAAGCCTACAGGTATACCAATGACAAGTGATGGCTTTGCTACATCTTCCCTTATCATTTCAATTACCTCATATAAAGCAGTTGGCGCATTTCCTATCACAACAATTCCACCCTCAATTTCTTTTGATGAGTATCTCATTGCCACTTTAGATCTAGTTTTATTCTCATTTTTAGATATGTTGAGCACGTCCTTGTTAGTTATGTTACATATCACATCGGTCCCAATTTTTGCAATAGATTTTTTATTTATTCCTGACAATACCATATCAACATCAACAACAATGTAGCACCCCTTTTTGAATGCCTCAAAGGCGCTTTGTATGGCGTAAGCTGAGAATATAATTCTATTTTTGTCACGTTTTGCAAAATCAAAATCGGCAGTAGCATGAATAACACGTCTGACAATATTCCATTGTAATGTGCTATAACCATGAGTTCCTATCTCTGATTCAATTATTTTCATACTCTTTTCTTCTATACCCAAGGAAGCCTCTGACATGTCCCTAGACTTTGCCCTGATTGCCCTTTTTACTGTGTCGTTACTTTCAGCCAACTTTTTCCTCTGCCTCCTTTGCCCTTTCAAGTACCATATTTACTAGTTTTTGGTCTACTCCAAAATGCTCTGTAATATATACCGGAATATTCTTTAGATTGTATTTTGTCAAAGCAAATTTGATATCCTTGACAACGTCATTTTTTATGTGGGCTCCTTTGTGTAGGAAGTAGGGAACGATGATCATTGCATTAGGATTGCTGGAAATTATTTTTTCTATCCCATTAGCTATCCGTGGTTCA
>JAATVL010000004.1 GCA_014523525.1 Nitrososphaerales archaeon TH703
ACTCGCATGGCTTAATCTCACTCTGATAGCAGTCGGGTCCGGCAGGATCAACCGGAGTCGATCCTTAATCTATTATAAAATAGTACGGTCGGACAATCAAGTTATTGTGCATATTGTGTAACCATGTCAGATTCAATTTGTGATCGAATCTCCATAATATGAGCGCAACTGGAGGTCGATGAATCATGAAATGGCCAACTGACCAAAAATCATCTACGACGCCGCCTATATGATTGCGTTCCTACAAATTCTTGTAGAATTAAGATATAAACGTTCGCTTGATAAAAACTTTAATATTATTTCAATTTTCAGCAAAGGAAATCAAAATGGTTGTACTAGTATGATATTCGTGATCATTATCTTCAATCATATATTAAACTAAGTTGAAATCGGTACACTTAAAATATTCACACATAAGAAATACTTGGTCTATGAAGAATAAGATTTGTATTTCACACAAGGAGGATGTCGATGGTATCTCTTCGGCAGCACTAATCAAAACCGCGTTTGATGTTAATACAGTAATTCTCGTTGATTACGCAAATATGATCAAAACATTACGTAGCATGGTATCAAGTATTCATGATAGCAACAGCAGGATAGATCATTTATTCATATGTGATTTAGGACTAAGTAAAAAAAATGAATATGAATTTACCAACATATTGAAGGAAATGATTGAAACAAAATGCAAAGTTACTTATATTGACCATCATGATTTGGATAAAAAAATTTTATCAGAATTAAAAAGAATTGGAGTAGAACTATTGCACAGCACTGACGAGTGCACAAGTATTCATATTTACAATAAATACAAAAGAAAATTTAGTTCTTATTCAACTTTTATTGCCGCTGCTGCAGCTCTGACGGATTATCTGGAAACAAGACCCATTGCATCAAATTTAGTATCAAGATTCGACAGACAGTTTTTGATGCTTGAAGCTACTGCTTTATCTTATATGATTTCTTCAAGCCAGCATGATAATGATTTTCTGATGACAATTGTAAATGATTTATCACAAATGAGATATCCACACGATATTGAAGGTGGGTTCCTAAGGGCCGAAAGACATGCAAAGAAGGTGTTGTCAGTGGTAAAGTCAATTGAAAATTCAATAGTTTTAAACAAGAATTTGGCCTATGTTCAGATTAATTCTGAATTACCATCTAGCATGGTAGTTAATTTTGTACTTGGTACATCTGGAAAACCAGTTGCACTTGTGTACAAGATTAAAGAGGAAATTAATTCATGTATTATCTCCATTAGAGGATCAAATGAATGCAAAGTTCATCTTGGAAGAATTGTTAATAACTTATCTTCAGCGCTTTCTGGAAGTGGTGGTGGTCATGAGAAAGCTTGTGGGGCTGTTATACCAAAAGAAAAATTTGCAGAATTTATCAAGCAACTAAATAAAAGAGCAAGATAACTCAATTATGCAATTTGTAGGTGTAATATCAATAATTATTCTGGATAAGCAATTAAGCTTATCCAGAATATGTTCCCCATCGGTTTGGTCGATGTAATTTAAGAATCATGATTAAGGCAATTTAAATGTGATGCCTTCATTGATCGATTACCAGTCTATAATTTATGACAAGATTAGTTTTCCTATTAATGTAAAGGAACTCTTATACTGCAGAAAATTACATCCCGTCAACGGTCCAAGCTAGTTGATTTGAAGTTTGTCTAATATTTTATCAATTCTTGCAGCAGGTTTATTCTCTATATCCGATATTTCCTGATGAGAAGGTGGCCTAGCAAAGTAATCTTTAATATTTTCAGCAATTCTTTCATGATAGGAAGGAATTAACTCGTTCTGATAAAAGATACCAATCGGGATCTTATCTCCCCATTCGCTTGAAAATTCTAAAATCTTTGACATCTTTCCATTAACTTCAGACTCCTCACGTATTACACCGTCATATCCAGCTTCTTCAATTTTATAAATTCTAGGTACTGCCTTCTCTGAATCTGGTTTATTTTTTCCTTGAAACCATTCCCTGGTATGGATATCATCATATGTTGGACATGGTTGGAGAACATCTACAAACGCTAGACCCTTGTGTGTTATGGCTCTTTTTATTGTATCTTTGAGATGTTTGACATCATATGAATATGATCGTGCAATAAAAGTAAATCCTGATACAAAAGCTAACGCTATAGGATTTACAGAATTATTAGTATTAGGAGTTACAAGTGATTTTGTTTTTTCTCCTAATCTCAGGGTAGGGGAAGCCTGTCCCTTAGTCAGACCATAAACTTCATTGTTAAATATAAGATATGGAATGTCAACGTTTTTCCTTCCTGCCCCAACAAAGTGTCCTGCTCCAATTCCAAGGCCATCACCATCGCCTCCAACAGCTATAATTTCTAGATCTGGATTAGCAATTTTCGCACCTTGCGCAAATGGCAAAACTCTTCCATGCAAGGTGTGAATCCCATACACATTTATGAAATGTGGAGTTTTCCCCGAGCAACCAATTCCAGAAAAAATAACTGCTTTATGTCTTGGTATCTGCATTTCACTCAATGCCATTTGAATTGCGCTTAATATTCCAAAATCTCCACAACCAGGACACCAATCATTATGAACCGTTGTTTTATAGTCAGCTAGTTTAAGTTCCGCCATCTAATACAATCCTCCTTTCATTGTTACCAGATAATATACTCTTTAGAGCAATATAAATCTCGGTTGTGGACATTGGTCTTCCATTGTATTTTACTATTTTATAATCAATTTCTTTACCAGTATTTTGTTGTACCAGTGATCCTAATTGTGATGAGTAATTCATTTCTACGTCTATAACTAATTTAGCATCCGTCAAAAATTTTTTCACAGTTTCAGTAGGAAACGGGTGAAGTAATCGAACCTGAATAAACCTTAATTTGCTTCCTTCTTCTGACAATTTTTCTAGGGCTTCTAAAATTGCCCCTTTTGTCGACCCCCAGCTGATAACAACATTCTTACTATCAGATTCAAAATCATAACAAATCGCCTTATCGTTTTCAGCTATTTTTTCTAATGCAAGATCTAGCTTTTTCATTCTTTTGTCCATCATTTTATTCCTATTCTCAGGATCCTCTGATATGTGACCCTCCTCCGTGTGTTCATCACCAGTATTCCAAAATATTGCATTTTCTGTTCCGATAGGCACTCTCATAGAAATAGGAGAATCTTCCAGTTTGAATCTTTGAAAATGACCCGCCGTCCCCTCACTCTGATTTTTGTCAATAACACTCTTGAATTTTCCTCTTTCAATTTTGAGATCATTGCTAAATCTTTTGCATGTTTGGATACTACTACTAATTGCTTTGTCGAGTAGATGAATTACTGGTAATTGATAAATTTCTGCGAAATTAAAGACCTTGATGGAATCGTAAAAGGCCTCTTCAATATCTCCAGAAGCTAGTACTATTTTTGGAAAATCACCATGTCCTGCATTTATGGCAAATAAGAGATCACTTTGTTCATGTCGGGTTGGCAATCCAGTTGAAGGGCCAGCCCTTTGATACATTGTAACTACCAACGGAACTTCATTCATTCCAGCCCAACCGAGTGCTTCAGCCATCAACGAAAACCCTGGACCAGATGTTGCAGTGGCTGTTCTGACTCCGGTTAACGAAGCGCCAATTGCCATGGTTATTGCGGCAATTTCATCTTCGGTTTGTACCACAACTACAGACCCATTTTTACCATCAACTTGATCGATGATCTGATTTGATTCTAAAAATTCACTTTCATCACTTGCTGGTGTAATCGGATAATAAGTTTGAAATCTACAACCACCAAGTATTTTCCCAATTGCTGCAGCTTGACTGCCTGAAATCAATACATAATCTTTTAGCACATCTTTAGGCGTTATTTTGTTTTTAATATTCTTTGTATCAAATTTAGTGCCTATATAGGAGTAAGCATATTCCGCTGCCTCTATGTTACTGGTAACTAGTTTAGGCTTTGATCCAAAAACCTCCTGAATAGCACTAATCAACATATCTTTTTTGATACCAAGTAATGAAATGGATGCTGATATCGCCATAACATTAACTACTCTAGAAAGTTTACTTAGTTTAGGATCGTTCATTTTTTTTGCTACTGCTTCTATCATTTCATAATATGGCAGCCCATATACGATACAACCTCTCGCCTTTGCAAGCTCCAGCATTCCACTTAAATTAAGAGGCTGTCCAGAGTCCTCCAATAATTTACCTATTCTCTTATTTGCTTGAAAATCAATTGAAGGTACTTCATCTAAAACTGTTTCAGCAAGAGATGAATCATATATTATTACACCGCTGGGAGATACTTTGTCTGCATGTCTGAAAACGGTTTCGGCATCAAATGATACAAGCATATTAATTTCTTCCAACTGGGAACTTACAGGCTTTTCTGAAATTCTTATTGTAAAATAGCTATGCTCTCCTTTAATGTTAGAATAGAATTCCCTCTTTCCAAAAATATGGAAGCCTTCTTTTGCGCATGTTTTTGCAAAGATATTTGCAGCTGAATCAACACCACTTCCTTGTGGTCCACCAATCAACCAAGATATAGAATTTGCATTAGCCAAAAAGGACAATGACTTACATTCTTCTCCATAGTATTAATCAAATTATAGATATATAAAATATGAAATCATCATCCGCCACCTGTAGCAGCATCATATAAACAGCATTCACATGAATCCCGTTCTCCACAATAAGGACAAGAACATGTGCATGCTTCAATTGCAATGCCACAAATTTCGCATGTAACACTTTCCTCAAGGGAATTGTTCTTCGAAGACATCTTGCAATATTAAAGTAAGCTAGCTAGAACTTATACTTTGCATTAAAAATAACCCATACTAAGAGGCTTTCTTAGTTATCAAAAATAAAATTGTATTATTTTCTCGGTGTAAATTTAGGTTCTAAATAAAAGAAAATAAAAATGAAAAAGGATGTGGTTTTAATCCCACTTGCTCCACGCGGCCATCCATCTATATGTCCAGGTATTAAGTTTAGCACCTAGTGCGGCTATTGGAACACTTAGTACAGCTCCAGCTCCCGATCCTAGCGCTACGGGACTATTGTAGAACTTTCCGACCTGAGGCTCGATTGGTGTCATGTATGGAGGCAATGTCGGACGAGGATATTTGAATGCCATTTCTAGGGGATCTCTGACCAGCAGTAGATTGATCATATTAAATATTGGCAGTGAAAGTCCAACCAATGTTCCGCCAATTATAATGGCAGCATGTTTATTCCTTCTTGTTGCCCAATATGTCAAATCTAACAGCATAGCTGAAGGTATCCAAACAGGTACGGTGATGAAGTCCATTGGATATCCTAGCGCAAACCAAGCTCCTTTGGCTACCCATGTATAGATAGTCATGATTGTTGCGTAATATGTTGCAGTTCCTGGTACACCGGTGAATAGCATGTAATAGATTGCACCAACTACAAGCATAGTTGATTGGGCTATTGAGAATACTACGAATGAGGTCCACGCCCAATCAGTATAGAATATGTAGTCTCCTGCATTGATCGTCAGTAAAGTACTATTTACAGCAACTACAACTATGAATAGATAGTGTGTAGTGCGTCTAAGCCAGACCATTACCAAATGTCTCCTAAAGGTTGTATATAAAATTTTATTTTGATATTCTTAATTGATGCCTACGATAAATTTGATACATTGTGAAAATTTTTTTAAAAATTTGTTTTATGAAATATTTGAAAGCTAGAATTAGATTATTCTAATGATCCTGAAATAGCTATCAAAAGTCGAAAATTAACAAGAAAAAAAGTTACATTAAAAAATAGATTTTAGGCGTAACCGTCAACTACTTCCCCGCGAAGTTCAGAAGACCCAATCTTTCTCGTGAAATTTTCATTATCCAGAAGAATCCTAGTGATTCAATGACTGTTAATACTGATAGAGCATAAAGTCCACTTGGTAATGGATATGCCCATGGATAAACAGTTACACCAACATAAACACCACCGGCTGTCGCAGCCCAACAAAGAATGAAGCCTATGATGAAAATTCCTCTCATATTTTCTACACGTCGACCGATCATGTGTTCAACCTCGTCACTACTACGGCCACCACTATATCCCTTTGGATAAGTCATTGTGTTTACCATCAAAGGATTCCTTTTTAAATTTTGCGTCTAACACCTGTATCTCTAACCATAGTTCAAAATCAAATTTTTCTTTAATTAGAAATTTCTATTAATCCTTATTCGTGCCTTAAGAATATTAGTGTGCACCATTCAATATTACTATTAATTAATAACCAAATACGCGATGAGAAGGTAAAGTCATAGCAAAGCATATATCTTTGTTTTTTCTGGTAAGGCTAGGTGTAAATTATACGTCGAACATAAAGATAGCGGTAGTTGCACTATTTGCAATAGTAATGTCCACCTCGACAATAATGGCAGTCTCCCAAACTGTTGAAGGACATGGTGTTCAGGCTCAGCTTCAAAGTAGATTCGTAAGAATTCAAGATGAAGCTTTCTCGGCACAAACCTTGAATGCGGGACAACAGCTGGTAGTAACCGGAACCCTACAGAGTCTTGTAAATAAACCATTGAGAGCATGGTTGTCATTATTTAGTGAGTCAACCAATGCTGGTAATAGATGGGAATTTATATCGAGAGATCCTCCAGGAAATATATTTGATATTCCTCCACAAGGAACAGTTCCATACTCAATTACTGCAAGAGCTCTTGAACCAGGTGTTTACCATGTTCATACACAGTTAAATATCGAACATGTTGGTCCTGGTCTTGGTCCTGGTCAAACTGTCCAGGTATCTGGCAATCCAATATTTAAACCAGTTCCATGGGGCAATGTATGGTATCAGGTGATACTGATTGGCGCTGGACTTGGAATAACATTTGCAACAAGGCCGTGGCAAGTAATTTAAAAAATCCTTTATTTTTTGTCTATTTTTTTAGTTCTTCTATTCAGTAACTATTTTATATGATACTAGAGAATATAATGTACTAAAAAATTATAATTTTAAGTGTATCTTTAAACCTTTGTATCTATTTCTTATTGTTACTTCAGTTACTCCAGCAGCCTCTGCAACATCTTTTTGAGTTTTATTTTCACCATTCATTACACAAGCTACATACAGGGCAGCAGCAGCTAATCCCATAGGATCTTTTCCTGCGGAAATTTTGCCTTGTTCTGCTTTTTTCAATATCTCTAAAGCTTTTCTTTTAGTTTTCTCAGAGAGTCCGGATTTGCTTGCTATTCTTGCCACACATTTTACAGGATCTACGACAGGCATTTTCAAGTCAAGCTCCCTGATCAATAGTCTATAACATCTGGCTACATCCTTCTTCTTGATATTACTTGCATGAGCAATATCTTTCAAAGTTCTTGGAGTTTCAGTATCTCTGCAAGCTGCGTAAAGTGCGGCAGCCAC
>JAATVL010000048.1 GCA_014523525.1 Nitrososphaerales archaeon TH703
CATCAAGGCAAATAGGTCAATCCCTTTTTCAATTTCCACATATAGTACTTTTCAAAAAGTATCTTTGCCCAGTGTGACCAAGGTCCAGGAATAAGTAGCTGGTACCTTCGTGGAGCAAATATATGGTCTGATATCATGATTACACCCTGTTTACCTGCATCCATAATACATAGGCCTTGAATATTTGGAAAAGGTAGTTCCTCTGTCTTGTCTTGACCAGTAATATTGTAAATTATGTTGTGTGCTGCAACCTTAGCCATGACTTCCGACATATAACCTGTTTTTGGTACGCCACAAGGAACGGCGGTCACCCCAGGTGGTTTTACTGCCACTGCTACACCTGCTGCATAAATGTTATGATAGGTTTTGTGCTGGTACTTTGAGTTGACCGGGATAAATCCTCTTTCATCTCCAAGTCCCGGTGAATCTCTAATAGCTCGAACACCCTTAAATGGTGGAATAATTATGGCGTACTTGAATGGTACGGTTTTACCATCTTTAAGATATATCTTGTTTTGAGTAACTTTTTCTATCCAGGCGTTGGTAATCCAATTAATTTTAAGTTTTTTGAAGAACCATTCAACCATCTTCTGACCTTTTCCCATTCCTCCGATTCCAAAGTGACCCAAAAAGGGTTCTGCTGTGATAAAAGTTACAGGTGCTTTCTTACGAATTTTAGCCTCACGGAGAGCTCTATCTATATTAAATGCTATTTCATATTCAGCCCCAAAACAGCTCGCATATTGAGTTGAGCCCAAAACAACAGGCCCTGGCTCATTAAGAAATTCTTTCCATGATTTTCTTGCTTCTATTGCGTGTGGTAGTGAACATATAGACTCTGTATATCCTTTATCAGGCCCCATACCAGGAACTTCATCCCAGTCAAAGTGCGGTCCTGTAGCAATAACTAGGTAGTCATAGCTGAAATCGCCAGAGGTTGTAGAGACTTTATTTTCTTCAGCCTTTATCTGGTCCACACGAGCCATGATAAATTCTATATTTTTGGATTCCAAAGCACCTTTCAAATCAAAAATTATTTGTTCCGACCTTCGCCATCCTGGAACCAGCCAAATTAAAGAAGGAATGAAAACAAACTCCTCTTGTCTGGCTATCACTCGCACATCGACTTTCTCTTTTAATTTTCTCTTAATTTCAAACGCTGCTGTTAATCCACCAAAGCTCCCACCGATTACCAGTACCAAGCATCTTGATATATGTGACAATCCTGCTTCTTTGATTACTTGTTTTTTACCCATTTTTTGGTTTGCTTCGTATCCTCAATTGAACGAATTAGGACACCATCTATATGAAGGGAAGGGTTGTGAATTGTTATTAACACAATTTTTGGGCCCACCGAGTTTATAATTTGATCAAAGATATTGATAAAGCAAACTGAAATTGAATTAATGATTTTTTCAGAATTTGAATGAATCAGTAAATCTTTGAAAGTATGAACAGTGAAGGAAGGGTTTGATTAAATTTATAAATAAAATTAGGAAACACTTCAAAGAAGACGAGGAAACAGTGCTTCACTTAACATTAAGAGTTGAAGCTACAAATTGGCGTGAACATTTGCTATTGAAATCCCATTAACATGACCGTATTCCGCTAACTCCTCTGGATAACTAACAGAATAATTTTTAAGGTTCTGCGATCTTCCTCACTCGTTGTCTAAGCTACTTATTGCCAATAGAGGCGAGATAGCTACAAGGATTGCGCGGAGTTGCAGAAAGTTAGGAATTAGCCCTTGTGGCATTTATTCAGAGGCCGATAAGAATTCTCTGCATGTCAAATATTGCGATCAGGCAATTAACATAGGAGGAATGACACCCGTTGAGAGTTACCTCTGCATAGGAAAAGTTATCGATGCTGTTAAAAAGATAGGGTGTGATCTTGTACATCCAGGTTATGGGTTTCTTGCAGAAAGCGCTGAGTTTTCCCAAACATGTGAAAAGAATGGCATTACGTTTGTAGGACCGTCTTCAAAAACGCTGGGACTGTCAGGAGATAAAGTTAGGGCCAGGGAAATTGCGTCAAAATTTGCTCCTATAGTTGAAGGCAAGGAAATATCAATGTATGATGAAGCATTGTCTTTGACTCAAAAGATAGGCTTTCCGCTAATCATCAAGGCTGTAAAAGGAGGCGGAGGACGGGGTCTTAGAATAGTAAACACTTATCAGGAGTTGAAAAACGCCTTCACATCTTCCAAGAATGAAGCATCGATTAGCTTTGGGTCAGATAGAGTTTACATTGAAAAGTACATTCAAAATCCCAGACATATTGAAGTTCAAATTATTGGGGATAAATCAGATGTAATTCATCTGGGCGAAAGAGAATGTTCGGTACAAAGGCGACACCAGAAACTCATAGAGGAGACTCCTTCACCTGCACTAACACCAGAAATTAGGGATAAGTTGACTAAAATTGCTGTATCAATCGCTAAGAAAATGGCCTATACAAGCGCAGGAACGGTTGAATTTCTCTATAAAGACAGAAAATTCTACTTCATGGAACTTAATTCAAGGATACAAGTAGAACATCCGATAACCGAAATGGTAACGGGAATCGATATAGTTGAACAACAGATTCACGTATCGACTTCAAACGGCTTGACTATAAAACAAACTGATGTAAAACCTAAAGGGCATGCAATTGAATGTAGAATAAACGCAGAGCATCCAGTAACATTTGTTCCTCATGTAGGAACTATTAGGGAATTCGATCCTCCGAAGGAAGATGGAGTAAGAATTGATACTGCAATGTTCGCTGGATATTCTATTCCTTCTTTCTATGATTCACTCATATCTAAGCTAATTTGTTTCGGTAATAACAGAAATGAGGCTATAGAAAAAATGATGAGATCACTAGCTTCCTTCCGAATCTCTGGAATACCTACAACCATACCTTTTCACGTTTCGGCATTGAGGGATAAGAGATTTCGTGAAGGTAATTACGACACATCTTTTGTAAATCAATTAAAGTACTTTTCTTCAAAGCAAGGAGAAATTGCAGCAGCTCTTTTTTTGGTTATGCCTAAGAAGCTCCATTTTCTGGTAGAAAATAAATTAGATCTTTGGGATAGGAGCAGATTTGATTGGAGCAAAGAAGACCAACATATTGATCATTTCTTTGAGTGGAATAAATGAAATGATCGTTGAAGTAAACGGAAACAACTATGATATTGTTATCTTCGGTAGCAAGGCCAGGGTCAATGGGAAAGAGATAGAGATAAACTTGGGCCAGGATCTTATTACCCTGGAAGGAAAAACTTTTCATCTCGATTATATAGAAGAAGGAACAGTCTCATTTCTTATAATTAACGGGATATCCTACACGGTCTCAAGGAGTTTGACAGATGTCATCGAAAGTAAAGAGATAATAGCTCCTATAGGAGGCAGAGTCGTTGAAGTCATGGCGAAGGAAGGTCAAGAAATTAAAAAAGGTGATCTTTTGATTATCCTTGAAGCGATGAAGATGGAAAATTTAATTAAAGCGTCCTCGGCTGGGAGAATAAGACAGCTATTAGTGCAAAAGGGACAGTCAGTTAAAACAGGTGATGTGCTTTTAATCCTTGAATAAATATCGTTCATTCAATTACTAAATTTACTATGCAAATTAGTTCGAATAACAGCTAACCAAAGCAATTAGTCATTTGGAAAATTGAGAATTGTTCGTTATTAATAAGAGGAACATAAGTTGGGTTGATAGTCAGTCAACTCAGATTGCAGCTCTCGAGTCATCGCCTAAATATCTGCATTATTTCATCCCTCAATCCCATTTTACCTTCTCTAAAGAGCTTTTCATCCATGACACTAACTGAGGATTTTACGACAGGTCTAAACTGCATTTTAGATAATACATCTCTATCAAGATCTATACCGGGTGCAATTTCCTCAAGCACCAGCCCTTCATTGGTTAACCTAAAAACCGCTCTTTCGGTAACGTAGAGTATCTCTTTTTGGAATTTTATGGCCTGTTTGCCGCTAAAGACTACCTTGAACACCTCGTCAACAAATTTAGGTATCGTGCCTTCCTGGATAATGTTCAGATTGTTATGCAGAATGTTAATTTTGGTTTCGCCACCCATGAATGCACCAGCAAAGTACGTTTTTGGGGCGCCTCCGGCAATTACCGGGAATCCGCCAGGTCCGAAAATCCTGTGGGGAAGTATCGAGGGATTTACATTGCCTTCTTTGTCTACTTGCAAAAACCCAAGAGATGCAACATCGATTATGCCCCCTTCAAAGTTGGAAAACATGTCCGGTATGGTCGATAATGCGAATGGGCTTACTGCTAAACCAAAATCGACACCTGAGAGTGCAATTCCTCCCCATTGTCCCGATTCAAGCACCGTAACAATGAATTCTGTAACTCCCTCTTCAGCAGCAATTAACGATACCAGAGCTGGTATACCTATTCCCAAGTTTACTAAAACAGGAGCGTTCTTTTCTTCAAGTATTTTGATGAGCTCCAGCAGAATTCTCCTAGCTATTATGCGTTCATATTCCTTTTTCTCTCCTGTGGTAACAGTGTCAATCAACATATCAGTTATTGGTGGGACTATCCTGTAAGAAATACTAGGATCATATTCTATAGTTCCACCCTGTGTGTGATATTCTTTCGGGGAAACAATAACAAAGTCTACCAGAGGATTAGGTATGTCCACATCACGAGGATTAATCGTCCACGACTTGGTCAACCAACGTACTTGAGCCATAACTGTTCCCTGCTTTGGCCCAGCCTTTGTAGCCTGTGCTATACTAAGAACAGTTCCTCTAGTACCTTCATCTTCCATTGAGAGATTACCGGTTTCGTCCGCCGTAGTTGCTCTTACCAACGCATAGTCAGGCTTAGGAGCTTGGTACAGGAGATATTCTTCTCCAATTATGTCAACAATGCTGACTTTACAAGACATTTTCTTTTTTCCACGTTCATTTAGTGCAGCTCCCTCCATTCTAGGATCGAGGAAAGTGTC
>JAATVL010000049.1 GCA_014523525.1 Nitrososphaerales archaeon TH703
TGCTCGTCTCTATGTGCATCATAAGTGAATGGACCATATTAGAATAGCCCTGCCATCTATCATTAATAGTTAGACAACGTGCAGTGTATTTCACTGCAAACATAGTCCTTATAGTATTATCCAACCATTGTTATCAATTACGAGACATTGGATTGTGGGAGGATTGGATCTTTTCATAACACCATCATGTACCAGTCCTCCCATATACTTTATCGATTTGCAAAGAAAGTTGTGAATAATAGTGGACAAAGGAATGGGGAGGAAGTAATTATCCTCTATTTAGTGTGGAAGTTGGGCGAGATTAGTCATGTTGAGCCAAGCAAATACCTAGTTAACAGAAAATAGGATGAGTGCCGTGTTAGTTATGACCATAATAATTTTGAATATAAAATCTAGGTGATGGTATTAATGTTTATGTCATCATCTATCACAAATCTTAAACGAAAGATACAAAATGGACATTGTCAGAACATAGAGCATCCACTTGGAAATACGAATCTCAGATACTGTCAAGAAGGAACAAAATTTCATTAAGAACTTTACAACGAATGTGTTATAACTTTTGAAGACTTACTAATTCGGTCAAATTTTGAAAAAGATCATTAATTCAAATTCGGTTTATTTATCAATATCTTAATCAAATTACAAATTTGAGCCTAAAAATTGAGTCAAAAATGATTCACACCACGATAGGCCGACTATGATATCAGTCTTAAAATAGGGTCCTTACCAACAAATAGTGTATAACAATGGGATATCAGCCCAAATTAAGAGAAACTTCATATTAAGAATTTGCACCGACTGTAAGGTCTACCGTAACAAGGCAAGTATATCTTCCACGAATTGGTTACCTTATATCCTATCTTGGTATCAATGTCTCTGCTATCTGAAGTTATTCGTTATTCTCCTTGGTCTCAAAGGAAGTCCAAATATACTACTACTTTATCTAAGTACTTACACTTGGAAACACCTAAATCTACCATCCTAGTGTCTTAGCTGATTTTGTCGCGGCATCATTTAACGCTTGTCTGGGCTCCTTAATACCATAGTAAACGTCATCTAGAGCTTCTCGTATATCGTCAGCAATAGCCGGATATTCTGGAATGCTGGGTCTACCTTTGCCCATGGGAATCATTGAGATCATCTCGTCGTAAAACGGAATAGATTTTCTAAGAAGATTAGCATATGGTCCTGAACCTTCTCCTAGAGTTATCTGCGTTGGGAGATATCCTTGCTGAGCGATCCAAGGAGCTAGTATTTGTGGTTGCAACATAAGTTCAATTAGCTCCCAGGCAAGGCTCTTATGAGAAGAAGTCGCCGGAATGTTAAATTCCCATCCTCCCATTAATGTAGAGGTTTGAGTTTTGTTATCAGGTACTGGAAACATTGGAATAAATTGCACGTTCCCATACTCTTCTTTTGGTAGGTCGGACGGAAGCCAAGATCCTTCTAACATTACTGCAAACTTTCTGTCGACAAATTCCTTACCCCAAAAATGATCCTTCTGAGGCTTTATGCCTGCATCAATCTGTGCCTTGATAAATTCTAGGGCTTGAACACCCTTAGAGCTGTTATAAACTGGAAACCAGTAATCCCCCTTCGTGGGATGTCCAGGCTTTTGCGCAATTATGTCGCCTTTAAGCATCCAAAGATAGGGATAAAAATCAATATCGGGTGAATGGCTAGCACCAACAAGGTGTACCCCTTCAATTCCTTGGGGTCTTAGGACTGTATTGAGTTTCTTTGCAGATGCGATATATCCATTCCATGTCTTTAAAGAGTTAGGATCAACACCTGCTTTATTCAATAAATCCTTCCAATACCATATTCCTCTAACATCAGTCCATGCCCATATGCCATATATTGATCTATTATAGCTCATGCCATCCAGATTTGACTGATACAAATCAGAAAGATGCCCCCAACTTTTAGTATAATTTGTAAGATCTGTCAGCAACCCCTTTTGCGCAAACTCGCCAAGCCATATTTGATCTAGAGTTACTATATCAACAGCGGTACCATTGGTTATCGCATTTAACATTTGATATCTGGAATTGTTATTGTCCTTCCCAGTTTCGATATACTTTATATTTATTCCAAGGTCAGGATGATTGGATCTCAATTTATCAGCAGCGCTGTCTACTAGAGATCTTCCTGACGTTTGAAACGTGTTAAACATAATTGTCATGGTTATATTCTCCTTTGACGGTGAAGATGCAAGAGTATTACCCTGAACCTGATCAGTAGTACCGCTAACCTTAAGCTGAGTATAATTCATAAATATAATTAGGATTAATGTTAAGATCACTAATCCTAGAATTTTATACATTGTTCATATCTATGTGCTTATTTTACTAAATAAACTTTATCTCATAATCATAATTAAGTCCCATGCTATTACCAATTAGAATCATGAGAAAGACAAATATCATCGTGGAAAATGACGTTCCCGTTAAAATATCATCATACCATAATTGGTAATTTTGAACACTTAAGTTAAGGACTCGAATTTTTGATTATCACAAATAATTTAATTATGATAATTTAATATTAAATAAAGTAACGATACTCTAACACCTATGAAAAGTACCAAACGGTTAAGGCTCTAGTCTGATAGAAGTTGGTTTCGTTATACATTCAATCGAAAAACTGATTTCTCCAAAGATAACGTCTCAAAGTTGAGGTTCAAGTCCTTTGCATATTGATACGACCTTACTATTTCCTCTTTGGTAGGAGATCGCGCAATTTCGCTATATCGTTCTCGATATTTTGCGGACATCGGATCGCATAGATTATCTGGATAATACTGATCCATAATATTGATTGGAACTTCTGGCATATTCTTGGCAATCCAATCTAGAACTGGTTTGGTACAACAATCCACATGATTTGGCATTATTAGATGACGTATGACAAA
>JAATVL010000050.1 GCA_014523525.1 Nitrososphaerales archaeon TH703
GTAAAGTTTATCATTCCCATAATCACATTGATTAATATCCGTAAGCGTTCAGAGGATTGATATTCTGGTATGATTTCTTGTGGTTACATTCAAACTTGAAGAATAAGCCGACATTCCTGCAGTAGTATACTCAATATTCTTATTCCCAAAACCCATTTAAACTATAAAATCCTATATTCATGTAATGTTAGCTCAAAATATGACGAGATTGTATTTTATTATGTTCGCAGTAGCGGTTTGGACAATAGGCAGTGGAATTATGATAGCAGAGGCAATATGGCCGTTCGATCAAGGAAATTCGTCGCAACAAACGAATCAAACAGGCAATCAATCCTCAACTGCATCAAACTCGACATCTGCTAGTCAATCCGGAAGCCTAGGGTATTAGAACGATCTAGTTATCTAATTATCCGTCCTGCACGTGATTGACGACCTGTCTCGCCCTCTTCATAGTGCTTGCTATATTAAATCCTCATTTTGGTAATTCAGTTTATGGGAATAGAACAAACTTTACAGAAAATCAAAGAATCAAAAAAATGGCTTAGTACAGAAAAAGACGATAGTACTTACAAAAAAGATCTTGCTAAAAGAATCCAATTGATAAACTGGGTTCTAGAAAATATGAATAATCCTGATACTAGGATTTGTGATCCTATGGAATCTAAAATGAATGAATTTATACTAGCAATAAATCAGACTCACCTAAATTTCATTTTCTATTTTCCAGAAATATCTTCTTTCATCATTGAGAAAAGCATCAATGGCGATTTTAAAAATACGATTATTTTTTTACTGAAATTAGATCTCCAAAATTGACCCAATTGAAAAATCAAATCCGTCGCGATGAATTCTCTATTTTGAATTATAAGAGCTTTGTAGTAATAATGTTTAGTTTGTATCTGATGAGTTACTCTTACCGGTACCGTTGATTTGTACAAGAGACTGTACTTCCGATTCGCCTTTCACGCTCATTGCTTTAATTTCTCCAATATTCTGTGCATAGTATTTGTTTTCAACAATGTCAGGTTCAAGCGTTGAAAAATCCTTTGTTTTAAGTACGTTTGAGAAAGTGCCATATGGAACTGTAATCTTCTCATCCAAACTAAGGATTGTACCTTTGTCTTCCGCAACACCCTTTGAGAATTCTTGGTTATAGGTATCATCAACCTTAGGATCTGTCTCCATTATTACTCCAGCTTCGGCTCCTTTTACACCTGCTTCCCACGACCCTTCGTGACTTCCCTTGTTACTAAGATCGGTAGTATATTCACCCATATACCAGACATTTCCTTGATCATCCTGTGCGAACCAATCATCCGTAGTTTCTTCATGCTCTCCCTTCACGTACCCGTCATCATGAACTACGCGCGTGGTTATACCCGCTATCTCCTTTGTATCATTGGTGACTACAAACACGTCCCGTGTGGGGTCTTCCTCGCTTTTACCTTCATAAATCATTGTGGTACCAGGTTTCAAAGGGAAATACTTATTGTCAATTTTCAGGGGATTACTAAAATTAGACTTGTCAAAAACGTTTGGCGCTGCCATTGCGTAGTTAGTGCCCATAACCGTCGGCTGTTGATAATGTAATCCAAGACCAACTAAAATTAACGCCACGTTAGTCGACATGATTAATCCTGCAAACATTAGAATTAACTTGATTTCCATGAGATCGAAAGTAAATTGCATAATTAATAAGATATTTGATACAAACATATCAGTGAATTAGTAATAATAAAAGGAAGAATCTATAAATCGCTTACACCCTTGTACCACTATATTATAAATAAACGAATTATTATGAAAAGCAGTTATTGTATCGTTCCAATAGGAATTGTCATATTGTTATTCCCCATGTTACCTCTGATTACGTATTTTGGATGGTGGCTTCTTTCATTTGGATGAGTCTGAAGGTAATGTTGATAAATTGTTATGTTTCATACAAGGTAATCCAGGCTCTCATTTACGCCGAATCAAAAGGGAAATGGGGATTTCAATGGGAACGGTCCAATATCATTTAGACAAATTAGAAAAGATGGGTAGGGTAACATCTACTAGACGTGGATTGTATAAATATTACTTTCCTGCTGGTCTTTTTAGAGAGAACGAAAAAGATATACTTGAGGTTTTGACTCATGAAACTACGAGGAAAATTCTTATGTTTATAATAGAGCAAAATAGTCCTACTCAAACAGATATTGTCAATAGTGTAAGAATATCCGCTAGATCTATTAGCTGGCATGTTGGTAGGCTCATTGCTCTTAAAATGATTAAGGAGATCAAAGATGGAAAATACAAGAGATATCAGCTACAGGATGACGCCAAGGATATCCTAACTCTTCTTAGGAACTACTATCCTAGCGTTTGGGACAAGTGGAGTATGAGAGTTGTAGAAATGTTTCTATCACTATCTAGCAACCAGGAGATGGAATAAGTGATGATCTTATGTTAACTTTGTTGACTGTTCTCTTTTCAGTTATTTCTCAAATCGATTCATTCGAAGGATTAGAAAATGCAATAGCTCTAGGTATAACGGTAATTTCCCTCTTATTATTAGCTCTTTCCGTCACTGCGTACAGAAAAACTCGTCTTAGGGTAACAATATATGCCATAATTATTTTTGCTCTCTTTGCTATACAGCAATTTATAGATTATTTAGACAATATCATTGTTGCACTGGATAATCCTATAACTGACGTAGTAATTTCCTCTCTAACGCTCACAATTCTGGCCCTATTCTTCTTGGCAATTGTTCGAACAAAAATCAGCTAAGGCAAGGATATACTTAAACTAGGAAATGGCATAAAATGGAAGTAAAACAAAAGATGTCTTTGATTACGGGTACCATCCTAATATTAGATTCCTAGTCGATATTGCAGAAGTATAGATCACCACTTCCGCTGATGGGAGGATCAGTTTTTGCTTACTCCAGGCATGGTTGTCCTTTTCTTTGACCTCCCATCAGGCTTCCGAGTCCTAACTCGCGTTATTAAACTGTCAATAGTTATTTTTAACTGTAGTTTTCAAAATGAGTTTCTCTGATGACATTGACAATTCTAATGCCCCATCGAGATTCTTTGGCAGAAGATTAATTCTAGTAATAATAGTAGTCCTAGTTGCAGGTCTAACAGTTGGTCTCTGGTTCTTTTTTATTCCCGATTCAGATAATGCTGTTGAAAACAGTGATAACTATCTTCCCTGAAATTGTTATTCGATAAATGGAAAGCAGACATGTCCTCCTAATTGGAATATTACTAAGAAAATTATTTATTGGGAGTAGACAAAATCGATAGGATTGTCCTGTTGATTTCGAATGCAGTAAATTTATGAAATTAAAATAGACTTGGCTGTCTTCGTCTATGTGCATCATCGTTAAGATATTTATTAATAAATTGTTATTAAATTAGATATATAGATAATTTAATATGAATTAAGTTCTAATTTTCCAAAAGGATAAATCTAGTTAGAGTAAGTTTGATAAATCATGGCCACGGAGGTACTATTCATCAGTGTAGTTATCATTTTGGTAGCTACACGATTACTAGGTGAGTTTTCTCAAAGACTTCGTTTGCCTCCGCTGGTTGGCGAGCTAGCTGCAGGAATAATAATTGGCCCTTATGTTTTAAAATTAGTAACTCCCAGTGACAGCCTGAATGTTATCTCAGACTTAGCTGTTTTCTTTCTCATGCTATTAGCAGGATTACAGATGGACCCTAGAGAAATAAGAAGAGCGGGACTCCGTGGGGGAATTTTGTCAGCCATAGCGTTTTCAATACCTTACGTAAGCGGTTTTGGAATAGCCGCTCTCTTTGGTCTTGGAATAGTCCAATCGATGTTCGTTGGATTGTTATTATCAATAACTGCTGTCCCAGTTACCACAATTGTTCTAATGCAATTCGGACTATTGGAAACTAAGCTAGGTAATACTATTATTACTGCAGCTGTAATCAACGATATTTTTTCCCTTGTACTCTTATCAATTGTATTATCCCTACATCAAACCAATGGTGTACCTGTGAATATTATGGAGCAGACCATAAACACTATAATTAAGATTTCGTTATTTATCGGTGCAATATTTCTTGTCGATATATTATTTAGAAAAGCAAGAGTCTGGTTTCAACGTCGGGGTGCTTACTTTTTTGAAAAACTGCAAACCAAGGAAGCAGCCTTTGGCATATTATTAATTTCCACTATCCTGGTATCTGTTATCGCCCAGGTAGTAATTGGTTTACATTTTATAATAGGTACTTTTTTTTCAGGACTGATAGTATACAAGGAAATTATAAGGAAAGAAAATTTTGAAAGAGTTTACGGAATAATCTCTGCAATAACATTCGGATTTTTCGCGCCCATATTCTTTGCCGTGATAGGAATCAATATCAACATGGATTCAATCGCCCACAACCTTCCGTTTTTCATTATTCTTGGAATTGTAGCCGTTCTCACTAAAGTAGGTGGAGGTTATATTGGTTCAAGGTTAATTAAATTCTCAAAGGATGAAAGCTTAGCCATTGCTTTTATTATGAACGGAAGAGGAATGGTTGAATTAGTCATAGCATCTATAGGGTTTTCTACCGGTATTATTGATTCGACTATATTCTCCATTACAGTAACAATTGGCTGGATTACAACAATCATGTCGCCAATATTATCAAGACCCTACGTCATGAAAATTAAATCTCAAACAACAAACGAGCCCAGTCTATAACTTTGAACTTTGTTGGGTGCTACTATCGTCAGACAAACCTATCCATCCGTATCCTTTAACTTCAAGTTCTTCGGATAGCTCCTTTCCTCCAGATTTTATAATCTGTCCTTTTGACATGACGTGAACCTTATCAAGTTTTGACAAGTACCTTAAAATTCTTGCATAGTGTGTGATAATCAATATTCCTGCACCAGTTGATATTAGTATGTTTATGGCCTCTGCGACTGCTTGTATTGCATCAATATCCAATCCAGAATCTGGTTCGTCAAGTATTGCAATTATTGGTTTCAGTACAAGCATTTGCATAACTTCGGATCTTTTTTTCTCCCCTCCAGAAAAGCCTTCATTCAAATATCTACTTAAAAATGTTGTTTGAAGACCAACATTATCTAGATTCTTTTTCAGATACTCATGAAATTCCTTTACCGTCAAAAATACCTCTCTATTTTCCTGTTTTCCACTTAGACTTTTATTCAGTATATTGTATGCGTTCCTCAAAAAATGACTATATCCGACTCCTGGAATTTCTGTGGGATATTGAAAACCTAAGAATAGGCCCCTTTTAGCTCTCTCCTCCGTACTCAATTCAAGTATATTCTCACCGTCAACCAAAATACTTCCGGATGTAACAGAATACTTTGGATGACCCATTATTACATTTGCTAAAGTGCTTTTACCAGAGCCGTTTGGACCCATTATAGCATGAACCTGACCTCTGTCCATTCCAATGCAAAGATCATTAAGTATCTCTTTACCGTTTATGTTAGCCGACAGATTATGTACCTCTAAAAAAGCCACAATTTCTTTGTTTTTCAAACATAATATAAATATTGAGTCACTTTGTTCAAAATTTAAATTATTCTTGTTATATTTTATAACAATTTGACAAGGGGCTTGTTCATAGGCAGGTTTCAACCCTTCCATTTGGGTCATATTGCAGCAATCAAATTTGCCTTCTCATATGTTGACGAACTAGTAATCGTTATTGGTAGTTCTCAGACAAGTTATGAACCCGACAATCCATTTACCGCTGGAGAAAGAATTTCTATGATAAAAGATTCGCTGAATGTTGATCCCAAAATAGATTGCAAAAAAACCTTGATAATTCCGATTCCTGATACAAACGTCCATTCAACATGGACTCATAGTGTTGATATCTTAGTACCACATTATGATGCTGTGTTTACAAATAATGCATTCACGGGTTACCTTTTTAGTCAAAGAAATATCGCTGTAAAAGAACCAAAACTAATAAATCGAAATGATCTTTCAGGAACCGAAATTCGGAGGAGAATGGTGAAAGATATTAAGTGGGCGCATCTTGTTACTGAACAGACGTTAAAGGTAATGGAAAGAATTAATGGAGTAGAACGTGTGAAAAAAATATCAAATCTATCACATCATCATAAAATCTGAAACTTTAGACGCATAACATTCTCTTTGAATCAGTTATTATCGAGGGTAAGCAAATCAAAAATACGGATATTGATAAATAACTGAAAAACGAGAACAAAATAATTGAAGGTACATTCTTTATCAAAGAGGGAAATACATGACATCACAGACCAGATTAATAAAACTTGGCCAACAAATTCCATCGGTGCCATTAAGAATCTGCAGGCCTACGCCATAGATGCGAATAAACGGGTTCTTGTGGGAAACAACTTAATAGCAATACAATTGGAACCTCATCTCATCATTCCACATTTGACACACCATGAATTATTGAATCACTTTCCATCAGTAGAAGTCGATATGAATGCAGTGAAATTTGTATGCAATGGCGCCAATATCATGAGGCCTGGCATCACTGATTTTACTCCATTCAATGAATCTGAAATAGTATTGGTAAAAGATCAAACTCACAAAAAAGAACTTGCCGTATGTCTATCACTGGTTGATGATGTGAATGCAAGAAAAATGCAGAAGGGCGTTGTCTTGAACAATATACATCATATTGGGGATATCTATTGGGAAATGAAAAAAACTATCCGGACCTGACGAGTCTGAGGATATCAAAGAAGTGGTAATTTTAAGAATCGAACTCTAGTTAGAGATTAAGAGATTCCTCTTTAGTTCCCTTATTGGTTATCGCCAGTATATCAATACCATCGCCGCTTGCTGAATCTCTTTGTACCGACGATTTAATTGCCTTAATAGCGAGCTTCTTCGATGCATCTTCTGTCATATCTTTCTTATACTCAGAGTCAATTACTCCCAATGCTAATTCTGCACCAGTGCCCACTGCTGCATAATTGTCAGGTAGAAGCGAACCTAACGGATCTAGGGTATAAATCTCAGGCACGGTGAGTACTCCTCCAACAATTACCTGCGTCAGCAAA
>JAATVL010000051.1 GCA_014523525.1 Nitrososphaerales archaeon TH703
ACCTTCAATAGAGTCAACATCAGGTTTATCCATCATCTCCAAAAATTGTCTTGCATAGGCAGAAAGAGATTCAACATATCTTCTTTGTCCTTCTGCGTATATTGTGTCGAAGGCTAAAGTTGATTTACCAGATCCAGAAATACCCGTTAGAGCTATGAGTTTGTTTTTGGGAATTTCAAGGTTGATATTCTTTAGATTGTGCTCCCGTGCACCTTTGATGATTATACTATCGCGACCCACATTATTACTAATATTATTCATTTATCCATCTACACCTATTATTGCCTATCTACTAGTTGAGGCCTCAATAATCTGAGTGTCTAACACTCTTTTTATCTTTGTTAGCTGTTCTCTTAATTCTATCGCCTTTTCAAAGTTCAGGTCTTCAGCATGTCTTTTCATGCTTGTCTCAATTTCAATCGAAAGCTTTGAAAGATCCTTTGCTGACATTGACTTGATTTCGACATCTATTCCTGCTTGATCTTCCCTCTCTGCAACTGCCTTTACTATAGTCCTTGGTGTAATTCCATATTTTTGATTGTAAGTGATCTGCTTTTTCCTTCTTCTCTCAGTTTCGGATATCGCTTCTTTCATCGACTTTGTAAAGTTGTCTGCATACATTATTACGGTTCCATCAAGATTTCTTGATGCCCTCCCAAAAGTTTGCACTAAACTTGTTGTGTTACGCAAAAATCCTTCTTTATCTGCATCAAGTATTACTACAAGACCAACTTCTGGTATATCAAGACCTTCTCTTAATAGATTAATGCCAACCAGTACATCAAACTCTCCAATTCTTAACTGGCGTATCAGTTCAGTTCTTTCTAGTCCTTCAATTTCAGAGTGCATATATCTCACCCTTACCTCCTTTTTAGCAAGATATTCTGCAAGGTCTTCAGCCATTCTCTTGGTAAGGGTTGTGACAAGTATCCTTTGATTGTTGGACGCACGCATATTTATCTCATTTATTAGATCCTTTATCTGATCTTTTGTTGGCCTTACCTCAACCTTTGGATCAACAAGGCCGGTTGGCCTTACCAACTGTTCTACAATTCCAGAACTATTTTTTCTTTCATAATCTGATGGCGTTGCAGAGACAAACATTGTTGATTTTAGATATTTCTCAAACTCTTCAAATTTTAGTGGACGATTATCAAATGCACTTGGGAGTCTAAATCCATAGTCTACAAGACTTTTTTTCCTGGTATAATCACCAAGGAACATTCCTCTGAGCTGTGGCAGCGTTACATGCGATTCATCTATTACGAGCAAAAAATCATTTCCAAAAAAATCAAGAAGACAGAATGGTGGTTGTCCAGGTCGTCTTCCGTCAAGATGTCTCGAGTAATTTTCAATTCCAGAGCAGTAACCTAACTCTTCAATCATTTCAAGGTCATATTTGGTCCTAGATGTTAGTCTCTGTCTTTCAAGCTCCCCTGGAAGTTTTGGAAGCCACCTTTCAAGTTCAAGGCGTATGGATGATAATGCATCAGTCTTTGTATCCTCATCTATTATGTAGTGTTTTGCGGGAAATATCTTGACAGTATCCGCATCACGTTTTCTCTTCATGGTAACACTATTATGAACACCTATCTCTTCAACCTGGTTACCAAATAAAGATATCCTTATAATGTCTTCAGAATATCCAGGTATTATGTCAATAATATCGCCTTTGACTCTAAATTTCCCTGGTGATAAAGTTATATCGTTTCGTTCATATCGGGCCTCAATAAGCTTATGAATGAGGGTTTTCCTCTCAATTTCCATTCCCTTTGACAGAGTAATAGCACTCTGATCCCATTCTTGTGGGGATCCTAGCGAATAGATGCACGAAACTGTTGAGACTATTATTGTAGGCTCACCTGACATCAGCATCGCAGTAGCCTCAAGGCGCATCTTTTCAATTTTTTCGTTGACTTCTGTATCCTTTTCTATGTAGGTGTCAGTTTGGGGAAGATAGCTTTCAGGCTGATAATAATCATAAAAGCTTACAAAGTAGCCAACGTTGTTCTGTGGAAAGAACTGTCTAAACTCTGAATAAAGCTGAGCTGCCAGTGTCTTGTTATGCGAAATCACAAGTGTATTTTTGTTGGTCCTTGAAATTACATTTGCCACTGTAAAGGTCTTCCCACTACCTGTCACGCCCAGTAAAGTTTGTAACTTTTTACCTTGTTTTATCCCGTTTGCAAGGAGATCTATAGCTGTCGGTTGATCACCACTTGGTGGAAATATATCAGGTGCAAGAGAAAACTGTTTAGATGACATCTGCAATAGAAATAAAAATTTTCATAACAGCATATAATTTTATGGTTGATGGCAATGGAACTTAATTTCTAAAATCGATCTACCCTTTTCTTGTTTTGAACTACCTATTTTTAAAATCGATCTACCCATTTCTTAAATTTGACTAGCCATTTAGAAGCTCTAACTGAAAAAGGGTAGGCCATGGGGTAAAAAAGGGTAGATCGAATTACACAAATTTGTACCAGTCACGCTCAAAATGGGGTACTTGTTACTCTACCCATTTCTAAAAAAGATGAATATTCTATCACGTAATAATTAGAAAAAATATTTAAATATTAACAAATTGGGTAGTGAAATATTTTTTTAGCTGGTACACCGTGGTGAACAATTAGAAAATTTATTTCTTTATCATGCATAATACAAGGAGAAGGATAGATAATCAGAAGATAATCATTCTTTCATGATCCATATTACTAACAGAAATTGTGCAATTATATCTAACAATGCGTCTTGTCAGCAAGTTTGGCGTATTAGAGCTAGCATAAATTGCCAATTTTATTAAGTCTATGTTCAATAAACAGTATATCGAATCTGCGATGGACTAACCCCATGTGGTCCAAAAAATGTCCACGACATCTGAAGTATGTCAAATCTGCGGACCCACTAATTTATCAATATAATCATACTGAATCAAATAGTTTAAACCATCATTTTATTATTTTTTAGTAAGATAATATTCTTAAGCTAAGCTTTAGCTGTATAAAGAGGTATGGCAAATAAATTACGATTAGCCGTACTTGGAGAAAAATTTGAGCAATGACGACAAATAAGAATATCAAAAAGAGTAGCGTAAACGTTAATGGTAACGACATTACAGACCAATCACAACAACGAGATGGTTTACACAGTCCCAGTCCGAAACCTATTCCTAATCATAATTATGGAATTACAGAAAATGCAAAACGTAATCAAATAATCTTGGTGAAATGCAAATATTGAGCTCGAGTATGCAAAATAAAAAGAAACAAAAGAAACAATTCTTAATCGAAGACCGTCGGAGAAGAGTCACATCACTTTTGGCGCAATCAAGAACAGAGACAGAAATTGCGACAGAATTGCAAGTTCACGTCAGTACCATATCAAGAGATGTTACTTACCTAAAAAAACAAAGTCAGCAATTTGTATACGATCTGGCAAAATCTGATCTCGCTTTCTACTATAAGCAATGTCTTGATGGTATTGAAGAGGTTAGAAGAAAAAGTTGGGAGATATATAATAACGATAGAAGCAGCCACCGTAACGATTCCCTAACTAATGCAAAAGACAAATTACTTTGTTTAAAACTAATAAAAGAGTGTAACGAAGCAAAGTTTGCCTTATTAAAAGATGGGCCCTCAATAATAAATCTAAGACTGCTGGAGGAGAGAATAAGTAAGTTTGAATCTAGATAAGTCTGTAAATAAATTAGTTGATAGAATAGAAAAACTCGATTCTTCAAATGGTAATAATAAACGTGATGGAATTAATTTCTGGAAAGGTAAAAAGATAATTTCATTAGATCAATGGTTTAAGATAAGTAAGACTAATAATATAGGTAATAGAGATAATCACAGGATCAAAGATGGATTAGAATACTTCCCAAACAGTTACCATCCAATGTTATTTCCGCGCGGTGTTCCAGATAACTTTAGAGAAGATGTTAACGTATGGCACAAAGAATACATAGAATTGATGGATTATACCAAGGATGAAAATCTTGGTAAACAAAAATGTACAGATTGTTTATGGTGTCCAAATAACGAAGGAAGTTATTTTGGTCTCTACAAGTTTATAGCAAACGCACTTCAGATTACAAATTCCTATGGTTTGGAAGACAAGAACAAGAATGTTACCTCAATTTACCCATGTCAAGTAGTTAATTTTTACTCTTGTCCATTTGATAAAGAAGAAGAAAGCGAAGCAGAAACAGTAACACGTAACGATCTTTTTTCTCTAAATCAAATAGCAGAAATTATTGGAAGGGTTCTTTCAAAAGCACTTAATATAAAAGGCAATCGAATAATCTATAAAATCGATTTTCTCTCACGTAAAGTTCAAGAGATAGATACATTTCTTCATGGAGATCCATACGCAAAGAATCTGCCGGGAGCATTGCCAATAGACTACAAACTAAATGAAAGAATGGGGCAAATTGAAAAGTTATCACTCATTCCAATGAAAGATTTAGATGATGTATTTGCAATCTTAACAGACAAAGAAAAAATGGATATAGTATTCCAAATAGGATTAGATAAAAAGTGTCTAGAACATAAAGATGAATTAATTCAATTCTTTATATCTATAAAAGGTAACGCTAAAAGAGAGGATTTAACAA
>JAATVL010000052.1 GCA_014523525.1 Nitrososphaerales archaeon TH703
AGGGTCATGCAGGAAGTAATACCTATAATGAGAAAACAGAAGACTGGAACAATTGTTAACGTAAGCTCAATTGCTGGGCGCATTGGTTTTCCAATGGGGTCAGCCTATGTTAGCAGTAAATTCGCACTTGAAGGTCTAAGTGAATCGATGTCATATGAATTGAAGCAATTCGGAATCAAGATCGTATTGATTGAACCGGGTGTAATTAATACAAACTTTGCTTTTGTAACGCCAAAGAAGGTATTGGATACAAATTCATTGTACTCACAATTAATGAAAAAGCTGGAAGAAAATCTATTTTCGACAATTGCAAATGGGACATCCCCAAAAGAAGTTGCAAAAGTAATACTACGGGCAATAACCCAAGCAAGTCCAGAACATAGGTACTTAGTTGGTAACGATGCTCAAGAATTAATTAATGCAAGGAAAAATAGCACTGATGAAGAATTTGAAAAGATAATTGTGACGAATCTCTTAAAATAAGAAGCTGAATATGTGAATAAAGAAAGGCTTCTTTCTGATGAAAATTAATAGAAAGTCTCGAAAATTGCAGACATAGACTAGCAAGTGCTACCTGTGGCAAGTTTCAGGTAATTCTTTAATTTATCTTACATAGCCAAGACCACTTTGCCTTTCGGATGTACATTCTTTTGGTAATCTAGTGCATCAGCAGCTTGATCCAGTGAAAACTCCTTCTCTATATTTATGCTTATATTATTTTGATCCACCCATTGTGCCACTTTAGTTAAATGTTCCTTATCGGGTTGGGTGAATTGAAATATGGCTTTGACCCCATATTGATTCATTAGCTTTGAATCAGGTTGCTCTAGCATAGAAACAATTACGCCGCCTTTCTTCAAAACTTTGAAAGATCTTCTGTAAGTGTCGCCGCCTACAGTATCGAAGACAGCATCATAATTTTGAAGCAAGTCTTCAAAGCTTTGAGTTTTGTAGTCTATTACAGTATCTGCTCCCAGTTTTTGTACAAATGGCTTGTCACTTGCACTTACTGTCGTTGCTACGTACGCTCCTAAGCTCTTGGCAAGCTGAATAGCGATAGATCCTATACCTCCTGCACCACCATGAATTAGGATCTTCTGATCTTTTGATAAACTCATATCTTCAGTAAGGACTCTCCAAGCAGCGACACCCACAAGGGGTAGACATGCCGCTTCAGTATAACTTAATCTCTTGGGTTTATTTGCTATACTTTTCATATTTGCGACAGCCATTTCAGCAAATGCTCCCGATCCGCCACTTATTATACCAGCCTGTCCAAATACCTCATCTCCTTGTTTAAAATCTGAAGGAGAGACACCTACTCCAACTTGTTTAATAACTCCAGAGAAATCTATCCCCAAGATTGACGGGAATTGAAGTGGAAACATTTGTTGGAAACCACCTTCGCTAATTTTCCAATCTACTGGATTTACGCCCGCAGCTTTTATAGCGACTAAAACTTTTCCGGGAGATAAAGATGGTTCAGGCGTGTTTTGATTAATCTCAATAACATCGCTGCTTCCATATTTATTAATTTGAGCAGATTTCATACTGATTATAGTGCTTGGTAGTATTAAAGGGTAGATAATCGCAAATTGGGATATTAAGGTAGTTCCTTGAATTAGTAGCTTACATATCATTACAATCTAACGAATAGCCACAATAGGACAAATCATTTTACACGATCTCAATGTCCATGCAAGAAGGGTTCAAATCCCACTGGTCCCTTTAAATTAACAGATCCTTCACATTTCGTTTAATGGGATGCCAGCTATTAGTTTATTCTGAAGCATTCAGGTTGTTACCTAGTAACGTCGCAATATCCAAATCATTTACTATTTATCAGTATTAGTGAGCTGTTTGTAATGGTATAACTCGAATATGATTTTATATGATCCAAGGGGATCTGATTGAATATTCAATCGGAACAGTATTAGGAATTCTAATTAGTATACATAAAGAAACATTAGAGGTGAATTCTTATTTGGTATATTATCACCAGTTATATATAATGAAGGTTCTATTTCTATTTTTTATTATAGGAGTCACTTCTTTCCAAGCAGTATACGCTTTTCAGCCGTCCGAACAGTCAGATTTTTTTGGTAACATGACGACAGGAGAAAATGGGTCATCTGCTCCTGCATATATAATTGGCCATCCCAATAATTCGAATTGCGATACAAATAGTTATCCTTCTACAGCATGTGATATAGTGCAAGATTTAATTTCACTACCGGCTGACAAAGTTCAGGAATATCCTTTAAGTGATCAACCTGGATCTGTAATAGAACAAACTTTAACACTATTGGATTCTGGAAATTTAACCAAAGTCTTGCAAAATAGCCTACCTAAGGATCTTTCTATCATTAAAAATAAAGTAACATCAGAGACATTTTATACAGCACTCTCAAGAATTCCTGAACCTGAGCGTGATCAGATACTAAATAGATCTTTATCGAAGTAGGAAAACGTAATCTTGCCATAATATCATAACTCATATCTCGTCAAGCATTCCGTTATCATTGATCGGTCACAAGGGGATATGATTGAATATTGTATCGGAACATAATTTCAATTTCTTTTCTTATTCAGATTTTTTTAATACTCATTGGATTATAATAAAGTATTATCGCATGGGCCCAAGGGGATTTGAACCCCCGGCCGACCGGTTATGAGCCGGTCGCTCTAACCAGGCTGAGCTATGGGCCCGACATACTTTTTCGATATGAAAATATGTATAAAGGTTTTGAAAGGAGAGAATATTTATCTCTAGAATCTCTACAAACGTTAGTTTTTTTATTTGACGACAAACTGTTAGGCTAGTTAAATGGTCTTACATATTTATCATAGACAGCATCTAACAATAAGTTTTGTGCATCAAGAGATTTTGCAGCTGCGCTGAAACAAATATCATGTATGTGAACTGAAATGTTTTTTATCATACTCCTCCATATTTCTGCATGTCTGACATCTGCTTCTTGGTGTATTTCAAAGTAGTTTGTCGAATCAGCGTTAAACATATTGTAGAATTCATGCAAACCTTCAATTTTTGATCTGCTTATGTTCGGTAAATCCAATTCGTATGCATACATTGCACATATACCTTCATCTATTGAGTCCTCAGTTAATTCCACAAGAGACGATATTGCATTCGTTGTATTTTCACCACAAACATAATTCAACAGATCTTGTTTTTGTACTCCAAGAGAGGTAGCAAATCTTATCCACGGATCAATATGACTTGACTCTTCTTCGTGACTCTCTTCAATTACACTTTTTAATTTGGATCCTCGCATCTTTAACTTGATATTGTTAACCATCTCTGGAACTACTTTCACTAATTGAAAATACTCTAGAGAATATCCTTGTAACTGATTTAAGGTTAATTCTCCGTTTGACCACATCTTATAAAATGGGTGTTTTAAAAGACTCTTCTTCTCTACTTCTTGATCTATTTTGTAAATCAGTTCATTCATCAATATCAATCATCATTAACCTATAATAAAACCTTGTGTGATAATATCTTTTATATTATAGGCATTCTTTTTTGTTTTGATTATACCAAACCTGAGACTTGTCCGATAAAGTTTAAAAACTCATAACATAAATCTTCAAATTTCTTTGGCTGTAAACTATTATATTGTGAATTATACATCATCCTAGTGGCTCCGGTGGTGTAGTAATCGTACCATAAAATGACGGTTGCATAGTCCGGTCAAGCATTGTGGCCTTTCGAGTCGCAGATCCCGGGTTCAAATCCCGGCCGGAGCATCATAGAATAATATTACTTCGTATTATATCTAGAAAATAAATAAAGTCTTTCATGAAGTTATCTAAAGCTTGAGTGAATAAATTAGATTAGTTGGAGTTCCACTTTTTGTAAAAGAATTAAATACCAATGAATGGACACTAGTCTAGGCTAGATTTCATTCTTGAACAGAAGAAATATTGAAGCAAATCCGCTCGTGGAGCAATTTAGTTCTTATTTGTCAAAAATTGACGAATATCTTGCAAGAGAATTAGATCTCTACTCGTGGTCTGAATTTTATACGCCATTAAGATACGCATCAGAAGGTGGAAAAAGAATTAGACCGCTTATACTGGTTTTGTCGGCCGAGACAATTTCGGCTAGCAAGCGAGCTTCGACGGACATTACAGATGACATGCTTTTATCCTCCTGTGCAATAGAACTGCTACACACACAATCCGTAATTCATGATGACATTATAGACAAAGAAAATTACAGAAGAGGTAAACCATCATTTCATATAAAATATGGATATAACAGCAGCATTCTTACCGCTGATTTCGTTCTTGGAATAATATTGAATATTTGTACAAAAATTAATAATGCAAAGATTTCTGCAGAATTATCAAAGGCAGCAATAAAGATGAGCGAGGGCGAAATGATGGAAATAAAACTAACCAAAGATCCCTTCCTAAAGGATGATGATTACATAAAGGTTGTTGAAAATAAGACGGCATCGTTATTTGAAGCTGCGTCGACAATTGGCTCACTATTGGGAACAGGTACAGAGGAAGAAATTTTTGCCATGGGAAGTTTTGGACATTTGCTCGGAATAGCTTACCAGATACATGATGACATCATGGACTGGAACAATGAAGATAGACTGTTTAACATTTTGGTAAGGAACAACAAGCAATCTGCTGAATTTATAGAAAGGATGGAAAAATTGTACATTTCTTATTCATCAAAGGCAAAAAATGAATTAAAGAAAATAACTGATTCTGTTTCAAAGAAACATCTTGAGCATCTGACAGATTTGACGTTTTTTCAATTTTGATTTCCTAAGGATTTTTTTCTTTATTTTTATCAAAGTCTATTTTTTTGCATCTTCAGAAACCTGTATGAGTCGATAAATCTCGATGCAAATTTATCTGCGCCCTTTTCTGAACCCCTATGTTCCATTCCCCTATATCTCAAATGATGATAGAATTCATGCAAGATGATTAAGGGATTGTAAAAGATGTCAGAATTTATGGCATAAATACGTCTCTCTTTTCCAACATATACAGCACGTACAGTTTTTCTTTTTCCCTTTATGGTACCAACCACAATTTCTGGTGGGTGGATATTGTAAAATCTAGAAAGTAATTGTATTGATTCTTCTGTTCTCTTATTTAAGATCATCTCTACTATTAATGCCTGTGTTTTGATATCGGGATATTCCATATTATAATCATCCCAGCCCGCTAAACTTATATCACAATCCAATCGCAATTGGACGGCTCTTCACTGATGATGTAGCATGTATTGCAACACTTTTAATCACTTTGTATTTCTTCCTCTAAATCATCTTCTATATCTTCCTCTAAATCATCTTCTATATCTTCCTCAAAATCATCTTCTATATCCTCATCACTTTTAGGAATATTATCATCCTTTTCAGCATTCAAAAACATGCTTTCTCAGCAATAATACTCCCAATAGAGTATTTAATAATTATTTAGAACGCCTTTTGGTGATGCTGTACAATAAGACGAAGTGAGCTTCAGGTCTATTAATATTAATGATTCTTTTAAAAAATTGGAATCAGGTGCAGCCAATTGTTTTATGATGAATTCGGCCCAAATAGGACTAGACTTTTCCAACGGTGAAGGAACAAGTTTATAATAATTCCTCTCTAAGTAATATTTGAAATGATTAATACGATAGGTGGTGTAGTTGTAATGGTATCAGATCAAGCACAAGCAGTAAAATTTTACGCAGAAAAAATTAGCTTTGATATTAGACTAAATGTTCCTTTTCATGGTGGAAAATGGATCGAAGTTGCACCCAAAGACTCTGAATCGACTTTGAGTATCATGGAACCAAATCCACAGGTTATGTCTCAAGAGGAGTTAGAAATTGCCAAGAAAAACATCGGAAGAAACACTGGCGTATGGTTCTATACATCAGATATTCAATCAACCTATGAAGAGCTCAAATCAAAAGACGTGGATATTACGAAGCCAGAAAAACAGGAATGGGGTGGTATAATGTCACTTGTAAAGGATCTAGACGGAAATATATTCACTCTCCTATCATCCCCAGAAGGTTAATTTAATGTCCTCAAAAGAATTTTTTAATATAGATTCATAACATTGGAATGCAAACCTCTATGAGCTAATTCAGTACATTTTATTAGACTCGACTAGTTCTAGATTTTGAAATTTTTACTTGTTTTGAACCACGATTACAGTAATATTGTCATATCCACCATTTTTATTTGCTTTATCAACCAAAGTATCACAAATACTTTGTGGTCCCATAGAAATATCTCGCTTTACTATAGAGAGTATTTCCTTTTCTTCCAACATACTTGTAAGACCGTCTGAGCAAAGAATAATACAATCGTCTATTCCAACATAACAATGCAGTACCTCGGGTAGTTCCAATTCAGTTAATCCTAAATATTTGGTAACAATATTTCTTAAATTGTGTGTTCGTAGTTCATCTTCATTGATCATACCGCGTTTTACCATTTCCATTACTAAGGAATCATCAGTAGTTAGTTGAATTAGCTTGCCCTCTTTTTTATACAAATAGGCCCTACTATCTCCCAAATGTGAGTAATAAAGTATATCATTATAAAATATGGACAATACTACTGTTGTTGCCATATTGGTTAACTCATTGTGTTGTCTTCTCATTAGAATAATTTCATCATTGGCTTTCTGAAGAGCGTTGTGCACAATATGCTGTATGTCTTTCTCTTGCTTTTTTTGAAGCGCATGGGAGAGAATTTTACCTAAAGTATTTACGGCAATGTTACTAGCGATTTCACCTCCTTTGTATCCACCCATTCCATCAGCTACAACATATCCACCAACTTTGTCATTCACGAAGTAAGAATCCTCATTATTTTCTCGAAGTAATCCCCTATCGGATTTGTAACCTGATAAAACCAAGATATTTTATTTAATCAAAAATGATATTTAAATTAATAACATCTAAAAATTGAAATATTTAATTGCAACACGAATACCGAAATTAATTATTTTTAGAAAATAATGCCATCTGAAAAAACCATTGTTATTATTTGATGTAGACTAAATCTATAAAATAACTCGATAATTAACTGAAAAGTACTTTTGGGTCCTAATTACAAATTTTGGTAAAA
>JAATVL010000053.1 GCA_014523525.1 Nitrososphaerales archaeon TH703
AAATTTTGATAAATCGTTTAATCTGTCCGGATTGCAAAACACCTCAATTTCTGCCTGATAGAATTCCCTCAGCCTCAACAGACTCTGTCGTGGGGCAATTTCATTTCTAAAACTTTTACCAACCTGCGCAACTGCTAACGGAAGTCTTCCCCTCATTGTCTTAAAAATTCTGGGGAAATCAACAAAAATTGTCTGACATGTTTCTGGTCTGAGAAATGCCTCTTCTTTGGAAGGACCAATTTCAACTTTAAACATCATACTGAATCTGTCAGAATCAGCGAAAGTTCCTTTACAACTGGGGCATTTCAAATTATACTGTTTTATTATTTTATCAATTTCATTTCCAGAAAGTAATTCTGGAATATCCTTGCCTGTTTTTTCAGTAATGTATCTATCTGCTCGAAAAGTAGCACCACAATCTTTGCACTTTATTATCGGGTCTGTAAAATTATCAAGATGACCCGAAGCAACAAACACATTCTTGCTCATTATCTGTGAACCGTCAATTTCTATCATATCATCGCGTCTCAGTAACTCTCTTCTCCAGAGTTCGATGTACTTGTTTTTTATACTGGTACCTGTAGGCCCATATTCCCAGAAACCTGCATGGGCATCAGAGTATATTTCACAACTGGGAAAGTAAAAGCCTCTTTCAAGTGCGAGTTTCATTACTGTGTCATAAGTATTCATTTTTCTTTATTTCTCTTAGAATCTGTGATTCAACATGCATTTATTTTTATTTCCTAGAAATATTTGAATAGTTTCAGTTAATATGACTTGCTAGATAGGTGACCTATTTTCTAAGTTTAAGCACTACCTCAAGATTTTTAGAATCATCCCGTATTGAGTTATTTGGGGTTTCCATTATTATCGGTAGAGTCTTTAATGACTTCGTATTGAGTATCGATCTTAAACCATCTATACCAATCTTCCCAAGACCAATATGCTCATGACGATCCAAATGCGAACCAATATCCCCCTTAGAATCATTTAAGTGAATAAATTTAAGAATATTGAGTCCAATTATATTGTCAAATCTTTCAATAAATTTGTTACATGCACCTGCAGTCTTCAAGTCGTATCCTGATGCGAATGCATGACAGGTATCCAAACATACACCATAAGTCTTACTAGATAGGTTGTCAAGAATTTCTCTTAAATCTTCAAGTGTACTCCCTATGCTATCTTTTTGACCGGCACTATTTTCTAATAAAATGGTCAGATTCAATTTCCTCTTAAATGTCGATTTGTAATTATCGACCGCCGCTTCACAACTTTTTAACAATTGCTTTGTACCATTATCCTTTCCCTGTCCAAGGTGGCTTCCGAGATGTATGACAAGATATTCAATACCTAATTGAGAACATTTTATCAATTCATTTGTAAAAGAAACCTTTGACTTCTCATACATCTCACTGTCTGGGCCAGACAGGTTAGGCAAATAAGGCATATGAACCGCAATTGAGTTATTTTGAATCCCACTTTTTTTAAGGTTAGCTTTAAATGATTCAATTTGAGTATCTATAAGTTTCCTTTCTGCCCATACCCTCGGACTTTTTGTAAAAATCTGAAACGCAGTGCATCCAATCTTAACTGCATTGGAAACTGAATTTTGTATTCCTCCTGCAGTCGAAACGTGAAATCCAACCCTAAAATTCAATTGCTTGTATGTTTGTTACTAGGATATTAAAGATTTGTATTTATTTTTATTACAGTAATTTGTATTAATAATTCAAATTCGAGTTGTCTATAAAATTGGGATCGTCTGAGTTGGCAAAGTACCCTTTCTTACAAGAGGCATCAGATTACATCCAGGAGACAAAGTTTGATTTTGCAGAGTTTGATCGTCCTGAAATGATCCACATAATTAATAGGGCCGTGGAAAAATTAGAGAAAGAACTTCAGGGTATAATTTATTCAAATTTGGACGAATACGAAATCGAGATTATGACATTTTTGGTTTCACTATTACTCATAAAATCTATTGGGTTGGAAGAAGTATCAAAAAAATGCTGCTTATTTGAAGCTATGCGAGTAGAAAGATTCCTGTCTACAGATTTGAGCATTGAGAGATCACAAAAAAAGAAATTGCTTGTTCAAAAGATCTTTCAAGAGTTATTCAACATCAATATTGATGTCGATTCTACATCTAGTATCTGCAAGTTGAGCATTCCTGATTATCTCCTTAGGGCATCGAAGATGTATGAACAGGAATGGAAATTGATTAACAGGTCAGTAAAAGATGGATATGTATATCTTGATACTGATGAAGCAGTAAGATTAATTCGAAATGAATTAAGCAATCTAATTTACACTCGAGTAAAAAATATGAAAGTCTATGAGGTGCCAATTTTAATAAAATCAAAAGCAGATGAATTAAGAAAAAAATATTCAGGGCGCTATGTTTACCGAAATCAATTCAAGATATTGGAGTATCCTCCGTGCATAAAGCATGCTATGGAGATAATAAACAAAGGTGAAAATCTTCCTCACTCTGCTAGATTTATGCTGGCAACTTATATGCTGGCCATTGGTAAAACCGAGGAAGAAGTTATCGAAATATTCAAGAATTCTCCTGACTATAATGAGAAAATAACCAGATATCAAGTAGAGCATCTTGCAGGAAAGAAAGGCAGTCACATAAAGTATTCAGTACCGTCTTGTGACAGATTAAGGAGTGAAGATCTTTGCTTTGCCGTTAAGGAATGCGAAAATCTGATAAATCCGATTCAATTTGGAAGAAGGAAATTAACATAATTGAATCAAATCGAATATACAAATGAAAATATTAAATTTCTTAAGGACATATTTAGGAAATACTATTTTGAGAACAAATATTTCCCGTATCTGTATTCAATAGAAAAAAGAGAATTTGGATACAGAAAATTTGATTCTTTCGTGATCAGACATCTTTCTTTTAAAAATATTGGCGAACTTGTTGCAGAATTAGTGCGAAATGTTCCACTGGATGTATATTATTCCAATGCATACTATGGGTTCCCCTCGAATCCTATCAGTGAAAAACAGTGGGAAGGTGCTGACCTCATATTCGATATTGACATCAAAGACCTCAATATTCCATGTTTTCATGAGCATACGTACTACATTTGTAATTTGTGTGGGTTTGTAAATTCAGAACAAAAACTATGTATTAATTGCAATAAGGGGAAAACCTATGATGTTTCAATACCGTGCAAAAGATGTATTATCGCTATAAAAAAGGAAGCAGCAAAGTTACTTGAATTCTTGCGTTCTGACCTCGGAATAGAGGAAAAGTTTATAGAGATATTCTTTTCTGGAAATGCAGGATTTCACTTCCATGTAAACGATCCTCGTATGAGAAACTTGGATTCTAATTCAAGGTCTAATGTTACAGATTATATCATCGGAAATGGCTTTATGTGTGAAAGTATAGGCGTCCGAAAATATCAGAATGGGTTTATGATAAAGTTACCTAAGAGTGGTATAATGAATGGATGGCGAAAAAGAATTGCATCAAGCATGGGTATAAATCAAAAATCAGAAATAAAACTGAGACATTTAGTTGAAGCAGGTGGGGGGTATGATGGATTTAGAAATGAAATTAATAGAATTACTAAAAAATTTGGAGTTCGTATTGATAGTCAAGTTACTAATGACATACACAGAGTTTTTAGATTACCCGGCAGTATTAACGGAAAAAGTGGTTTGACTAAAACGAAATGCGATGATTTAGAATCATTCAATCCAAATAACGACGCATGCATGTTGGATGACTCTGAAGTTTACATTAACTTAAAAACCAAACTGAAAATTAACCTAAAAAATAATAATTTTAAATTGGATAACGTTTTAGAAAAAGTTCCCTCTTATGTCGCGGTATATCTGGTATGTAAGGGATTGGCTACAATTTCTAAGAGCCAATAACAATATAAAACGACTAATTAAAATGGCGAGAATCGTCAGTTTGTATTAAATGCGCCCCAGAAATTTTTGTTATGCAAAATAATTGATAATAAAACAAGGCATAATTATTATTATAGGCATACGTTTGTTAACAAGTTAGAATTTGAGTGTACTTATTGTTGACAACGGATCTCCTTATGTCAAGGATATTACTTTGTGTTTGGATAAAATAGGACAGAATCATGTTATCAAGAAATATGACGATGAAATCTTACTTTCGAATTACGAGAAAGTAATACTGTCGGGACGTCAAAAGAATAAAAAACAAATCAATGCCATCAATTCAAAAATTATTAGAACTTGTTTTAATAATGAAACCCCGCTATTGGGCATATGCTATGGAGCAGAAATAATTGCTCTTACGTTTGGTGGTTCAATTCAAAAGACTGATTTCGTCCAGGGGTTGAACAGAATTAACATTGAAAAGCCTATCATGTTATTAGAAGAAGGATATTGTAATGTTTATGAAAGCCATTCATATGTTATCTCACATTTGCCAGAAAATTTTGTATGTATTGCAAGTTCTGATTCATCGAAACATGAAATATTTTGTCACACCTCAAAAGAAATCTTTGGTACACAGTTTCATCCAGAAAAAAGTGGAGAATGCGGTATAGATCTGATTCGTAATTTTGTAAATTTGTAACAAGAATTTTATTTTCCCTCGGTATTATCCTAACTATTGAAACTAGATAGTGAACATAAGCTTATTCTTCCATTACTGGATAACAAAAAAGATCATGTCTGTCTTCCATTAGCAATTAATGTAATTTTGAGCTTTTGGGGTGAATATAATCTTGATAGAGAAGCAGAAGAAAGATCAAGGAAATATAAGGATATCAAAGGTCCCATCTTTATCGAGGGCATTGAAATTGCAGAGACTCGTGGATTTTTAGTGAAAATATTTAAGAGCAATCTGCAAGTCCTAAAGAAAAAAATAGATCAGGGTATTCCTTCCATAGTTATAATGCCAGGTTTAATGGAGACTATTCAACATGCAACTGTGGTCACTGGATATGAACCTAAAGAGGACAGAATAATTACTTATGTTCCAGAACCAGATACTGTGGGCTCCATACCGGAAAAAAAATTCTTAGAGCTATGGGAACAAGATGGATCTTTGGCTATCACAATTATCCCTAATGATATGAAGAACATCAATGACGAGGACAATTCTAATAAAGGTCCTACATACAAGATGTGCTTCGAAGCTGAGCGGTTACTTTACACCGGCAGGATAACTGAGGCAATTGAAAAATTAAGGAAGGCGATTGACACAAACAAGAGTAATGAACTTGCATTAGATATGCTAGGGTCTATTTACAACGAAATGAAATCTGATGAGGCAAAAGACTATTTTGAAGCATCTCTCAAATTAAATCCAAAATTTTACTTGGCTTATCGCGGCATTGGAAATTATTATCTCAGAAAAGAAAAATATCTTCTTGCTGAAAAATATTATTCATCCGCAATTTCTATTAATCCAAATAGATTTGGTCCAATATATAAGAACAGAGGAATTGTTAGACTAAAGTTAGATGACAATAAGGGTGCAATATCGGATCTCACTTCTTATCTAAACCAATGCCCAAACG
>JAATVL010000054.1 GCA_014523525.1 Nitrososphaerales archaeon TH703
ATGCCTCTCCCAATTGTTGAGTCCGCAGCTTGAGTTCGTCTAGCTTACTTGTCTGAGCTTTGCCTTCACTCATACTACGAACTTACCCCCTTGCCGCTTGCATTAGTCATAAGATTGAGAGCTAATCCTTAGATATAAACAGTTTTCTGATTGTTGTCAATGTTGTAGGCGGATGTAGCATTCTTTCTCAAGATTTTAAAGTCTGAATTCGACGTTTAGAGCTCCGCTGTGATACTTTGCCAATTACAGCTTACAATCGATGTTATTATGGGACGGATATCATAGAAGAGATTCCCTCCCTAAATGGACAGCTTACCAATTAAATCCTTGAAACTTAAATTGGCAGTTATTAGACCAGAGGTACCCGTGAAGCTAGCGATTCTAAACTAGGTTCTCATACAGAGAACGATTGCTAAGCTTTAACTTTTTCCTTTTACCTGGACGAATTATTTAACCTATTGCACGATGAGACAGTTATCTATCTCTAAATTACTAATTATCGAAGACAAACAAGCGAATGACCAAGGTAAACCTTATATCTGAAAACATCACAGTTCATTACTAGAAATTAAATGACTAGCAATAATTCTCATGACTGGAAACTTGAAGGAGATTATTTTGAGGGTTGTAACTGTGATTCAATATGCCCTTGTATTTTTTTACTAGACCCTGATAAAGGATACTGTAACCTTACTGTAGCTTGGCATATAGAAAAAGGTCATTATGATAGTATCCCCCTAGATGGGTTAAATACAGTAGCTGTTTTTGTGGCTCCTGGCAATATGTTCACTGGTCCTAAAATGAAGGTAGCATTTTACGTAGATAAAAATGCAAACCAAGAACAAATTGATGCTTTATCAAATATATTTTCAGGCCAATCGGGAGGTTTTTTTGCTGTAGCGGCAAAGTTTATCGGAGAAATGGTTGGAATAAAATCTGCTCCGATAACTTTTGGAATGGAAGGAAAACGTCGTTGGCTGCGAATCCCAGAATATCTAACCTTAGAGATAGAGGCCATGAAGGGCAATGATCCTAATAAGGATAGTTTAATTGTAAATCCTTCCTTTAGCATGGTGCCTGGACACGATCATGTAATAGCCCACTCTACAAAATATTCCTATAATGACCATGGTTTTCAATGGGATACTACTGGTAAGAATGGTTTCTATTCTAGGTTTAAATATGAGCCGTAAAACTTTTACTGAATTGAGTCAGCCAGAGGAATTAAAATGAGATTCTTAATTTTTATGATTTTGGTATCGTATGAATAAACCGCAAAAAATAATTATAGTCTCGCTTCTTTTCACTGCGGCATTGTCTTGGTATTTTTCAACAATGCAGCCTGACATGATGAACATTATGATTGGTTACAATCCAACTTTAATCTCACTGTTTATTGCAAGCTGGACTGCAGGAATGGCTGCAATGATGTTTCCAGCTATAATACCAATGGTTGTGTTTTATAATAAACTGATTACTAATAAGCAGTCAGAGTTATTCGCAGTAACGATACATACAAGATTCTCGCATACTTTTAACATCGTACTCTTTGTTGGAATGTATCTCATAATTTGGGTGCTAACAGGCCTAGGTTTACTTTTAGGATGGTCTGTTCCTATGAATTTTCTTATGAACAACCACTCAAATAATGATGTGGCAATACTATTTGGAAGCATTCTGATTTTATCTGGTATCTATCAGTTTACCCCCATAAAGAACAAATGCATTGGATATTGCGAATCTCCACTCAGTTTTTTTATGAAGCGATGGAAAAGTGGGACAGCAGGTGCAATTAGTATGGGAGCATATCATGGACTTTATTGCCTTGGATGCTGTTGGCCCTATTTTCTAATTATGGTAGCCTTGGGGTGGATGAGCCTTGTTTTGATGAGTTTGTTTGCGGCAATAATTTTTGGAGAAAAAATGTGGAAGAAAGGAATATGGGTTGCAAGGTGCTTTGGAATTGCCTTAATAATATTAGGCGTCTCTAGTATTCTGGGGTTAATCATTCCATACGATAGTATGATGTTTTTCCATACTGAAAGCAATACTGCAGATAATATGGGTATATCACAGAATGAAAAAAATCACGGCCTTAATGAAAGCAAATCTGAAATCGGTAAAAAAGCTGATATGCCAAGAGGTATGAACATGTAAGTACTATTTTTAACTGCCTCATAATTAGCAGGTTTCCACTAACATGTCCAAGTTACTACTCTAGGCTAAGATTGGTTAACCTTTATATTTTATCTGAATATAAACATTTAAATAATTAACTAATTACTTAATCATATGCAGTCAGAATTAGGCGAAGAAAATAATAAATTAATTTTAACTCATACCGACTTTACGGAAAAAGATAGCCAAGAGTATATCAGTCATAACGAAGGAAGGTCCTGGTTTTTCACAAGATTTCTAAACTTCATGATTAAAGAGGCGATAGGTAAATGAGAAACTTGGACAATCATCGAATTGTTTCAAAAGATGAATGGTTAGCAGCTCGTGGCGCTTTACTCAATAAGGAAAAAGAATTTACTTTATTACGGGACAAACTTGGTCAACAACAACGAGATATGCCTTGGGTTTTAGTTGATAAAGAATATCTCTTTGATGGACCAAATGGAAAACAAACCTTATCAGATCCATTTGATGGAAGGAGTCAATTAATTGTATATCACTTTATGTATGATCCTAACTGGGACGCAGGATGTCCGTCTTGTTCTTTTTGGGCTGACAATTTTAATGGAATAGTTGTCCATTTGAATCAACGAGATGTTACCATGATAGCAGTTTCTAAAGCGCCTTATAGCAAAATAGGCGAATACAAGAAGCGTATGGGTTGGAATTTTAAGTGGGTTTCTTCTTATGATAATGATTTCAATTTTGATTATCATGTATCGTTCACACCACAAGAATTGAGCGAGAAAAAAGCTTTCTACAATTATAATTTGCAAGATACACACAGTCCAGAACGAGAGGGAGTTAGTGTGTTTTACAAAGATACTGCTGGCCATGTGTTTCATACTTATTCCGCGTATGCGCGTGGCATTGATGTATTGAACGTCGCATATCATTACCTCGACCTCGTACCCAAGGGACGGGATGAAGACGGCCATGAATTCTCTCAATTTTGGGTACGACGGCATGATGAATACGGCAAATAATTAGTGCGATTAGGTCAATGATTGATATCCAATATTTTGTTATTGAAAAGTCTGCTAAACCAACTTAGATATATTCTGTCAATTTACTGATAGTTAGATGTATGGCAGTCAAAATAAGAGATCTAAATGGAAAATGGAATATGAAGACACGATTTACAAGATTTATGACTGGAACAAAAATCTCGCAGCGTATTTCTTTCCGAATTACAATTTGGTAGAAACTAGTGAGAACGAAGATGAAATTATTGAAAAACTGAACCAGTCACATCAAAATGTTAGAGGAGGGAATATTCTCCTTCCTTTGATAAAATTGAATCTACTTGATAAGGAAGAACGAATAGACCTGGAATATACTATTGTGGCATTGGAACAAAATCTCCAACGAAGCAAAGTATGGAGGGAATGGTTAGTACAGAATGATAGAAAATTTGCGATAATTGGAAATGCGGTATTTACTTCTAGGGAGGACAGGGAAATGCTTTCAATTGCTCTTGTAATCGACTCAAACATAATACTTGGAGAAAAAGAAACGCTTGTTGCATTAACTCCCTTATTGGATGAACTACATGAAGCCACTCTATTGTAGAAAAAATTTATTCTACTTACAAGTAATCAATGCTCTTCATGTAGTAGGTTTCTATTACCTATTATTGGCTGTTTGCTCTCGATAACTAAAGTTATTCACGGCATGTGGTTTGTCATTCAAATTTGATGTAACTTGTAGACCTAATTGACATTAGACAAATAAAATGCACTGGTGTTAAGCTGTTGCCGATTCCAAATTCTAATTTAGTTTAAGACAATCAAATTCCTTATTATTCATCTTCAAGGAGAATGGATTAGCTAAATTAAAATATTATATTGTAACATCAGATTACAAGAGCCATAATAAGGTAAGAGTAATTGAAGGAGAATAATGACTCTGATAATGGTGTAAGTAATAATGGAGAAAATAATAAAGAGCCTCCTGATGGCAAAAGCGACACAGTAAAGTGTGAAACACTAGAGGACGGAACAGAAGCTTTTATGAAATGGATGAATTCAACAGATAAAAAATCACTTTCTTCGGCTAATCCCATTGTCTTGATTAAATTCATTAACGATAAACATACAATAGTATATGACACCATTATGTCTCAGGAAGTCGATGTAGAATTAACCGATGGCATACCGTTTTGTAACTTTTGTAAATCTGATGATTGCGCTCATGTAGGATTTGCAATATGCATAGAACAATTGTATGGTCATCGACGTGGAGAAAAAGAAGAGACGGTTGATAAGATGATGGATTACTAAGATCAATTTAGATAGGTCATGTTACCTTATTATTATTTTTCATTCCTTTGGAGCTCTTTTAAAGCGAAATGAAAATCTGTTTCCTTCTTTGGCAGTAGAGAAATTGTTTGCAAATTTCCATCCCCACTTAATTATATATGGTGTTATAAACGTAGTAATTATTGTCATAGTTCCTATCATGGGTAATAAAAACGAGCTAGCACCACCAATGTCTGTTCCTCCCTTGGCCACAACCAGCGCAAGCTCCCCACCAGAAGAAGACAATCCAAAACCTGCCCTTAATGCAGTCAGAGTGTTATAGCCTTGAGATTTTGAGGACAGGAATACTGTGAAAAACTTAGCAATTAGCGATACTGCAATAAGTATCATAGCAGGAATTATAAACGTAGGTATCTGAGTAATGTCCATTAGTGCACCTACGGAGATAAAAAATAGAGCTCCAAACATATCCTTGATAGGACTAGTAAGAACTTTTGTAACCGAATGCACTTTTGATTCTGCAATCAATACACCTGCAAAAAATGCACCCGTAGCTACAGATATACCAATTTCATATGCAATAAATGATAGTCCAAACGCTACACCAAGAATCGTTACTATTAACACTTCATGTTGATTTGTTGCCCCGACATAGTTAACAAATTTTGGTATTATTTTTGAACCCAATACTAATACTCCACCAATGAAAGCAAGAACGGTTCCAATAGATACAGCTAGGTCTGGTACAGATATTACGCCAGTAGAAGATACAGACTGCAATATTGCTAACATAGAGATGATGATAATGTCTTCAATCACAGCTACACCTAGAATTATGTAAGACGCCTCTTCTTTTATCATGCCAAGTTCTTCTAGAATTCTCATGACAATAACTGTGCTCGTTACCGAAATTGCGAGTGCCAGAAAAAGACTGTTAGAAAGTGAATAATTCAGACTTTGACAAACTATGAATCCTATTGCAAAAGTTCCCAACGCTTCTGAAAAAGCAATTACAAACGCTTTTTTCCCTATTTTTTTTAGCTTTTCAATGGGAAATTCCAATCCTACGACAAACAAAAGTAAGACTACCCCTATCTCGGCAAATAGATTCAGAATATCTGGGTTTAATACCAAACTAAAAGGAGGAGTATACGGACCAATTATCATTCCTGCGACAATGTAACCTATTACCATTGGTTGCTTGAGTTTGTAAGATACCAACGCCATAACCGATGCAACAATCATGACAACGGCTAAATCCTCTAAAATCGGTCCAAGTTCAATAACCATAGTTTAAAGTAAATAAATTACTTTTTATAAATGTGAATAAAGTATATCTTTTTTCTGAATCGGGCCAACTCACATTCCTAAACTATCACGGAATATGAAAATCTGAACATGGAGCGTGGTGGTTGGGTTTATAATTAGATTAGTGTCAGATCTAAATATATAAGTTTGGTCTATATAAAGGACCAATATTGGTTTGGACTATGGATTTGTTAATCAATTTATCACTTTTTAGATTCACATATCTTATTTCATTATTACGAATTGAAACCAATACCAATAACTAAGTTCAATTTACTAGGTCTGGACCTATCGGGAACCATATCGGTTGCTTACCGAGAGAAGTTCTTCTTTTCTTGATAACAAAGTTCGTCTGTCCGAGTTCCGTGGAATGAGAGAGGCGACATTATACTGGAAGTCGCACAAATATATTTATAGATGGTTGATTCAGTCACGAGCACCTAGATCGCATAAGAGTCGGGTCACTACTAAACATTCAGTAGCAGTAATTACGTCAGCATTCTTCTTTACGAGAGCAGATTTACCTTGCTCTATAACGTTATCTATTATCTGCTCAGTGATATTTGGATTTTTAACCAGGAAATCTTTTATCCTCTCTTCAAACTCGTTAATTTTCTGAGTATACATTGACATTCATCAGGATTGACGACGTTGTGGTAATTAAGCGTGATCATGGAACTAATAGTGTGAATGCAAAAACTCTAGAAATTATGATACTAATAAGATACATGCCTTAAAAAAATCTACAGGGAACCATATAATCATATTATGTGAAGATACTTGCAATACTAAAGCTAGTGCTTCAACTGAATCCTATGACTTCAATGCGTGGCGACAATATTAAGCTTATTTTTTGATTCACACAACTTCTGCTTTTGCGAAGCGGTCTCCAATACTGGTAATTCTTATGTTCGTTTTCTGTCCCGCTTTTGCACCTTGAACAAAGATTACAAATCCTTGGATTCTAGCAATTCCATCGCCCCTTTTGCTTATTTCTGATATCTCAACTTCGTATTCTTTTCCCATCTCTACTGGTTTTGGACTTGAACCAAACGTTCCTCCTCGACTTCCGCCTCTACTATAACCATTTCTTCCGCTGTAACTCATTACTAAGATAAGATTATCTCTCCCCGTAATATGAATGAACATAATTATTGTAAAAATGTCAATATAAATTAAGTAACTTTATGACGCATTTACTTAAATTGAAAAATACAACATCTGAATAAAGAAGTACTCAGGAAATTCAAGTAAACCGAATATTCTCTTTTTTTGACAAACAAGCGATCAGAGTAGCACACACCTACTGTCCTATCCACATTTTAAGAAATCATGAAATCATTAGATAGAATCTCTACCATTATAATATATGAGGGAACAATCATATGTTACTAAAGTTTTGCCAGATTTGATTAAATTTTATATACCCAGAACAGAGGGTTTTATGGAATTTGTAAAGGAAATAGTTTCCTAGTAGGGGAGCATGTCACTGATAGAATTTGACGGTTATTTTAAAGGAAAATTCGAACCTGTCAAGTATACGCGATTAGAAGTTCACACATCAAATGTAAAGGAGGTACAAATTATAGTATATCCTAATAATATTCGAACAAAATTGACACAACAATCGTCAGTATTTGAATTCAATAATAAGCTCCTACTTGTAATCAAGGCTAGAAAGAAACCATAAATTCATGCCGACCACGACGTATGCATTATAGATAATCCGTGATTTTATTATATTCACTTTCTAGGATACGTGTTTCAATTTGTTTTCTGTATGTCATTACTGCCTTGATGCTAGAAAACTGATTTAGGAATTCAATCTCTTCTTTTAAGAATCCAGGATTGAAATTGTATAGTTCGTTGAATACTAGTTTTTGATTTATTCTCTCTAAAGTCTGGAGTCTGGTATATATCCTGTCAATACCTTCTACGATACCATTATCTATCATTGTTTTGGTAAGCCTTCTTTTGGATAAATTGAACATTCCTGTATGTATGTCTCTGTCAAATACTGACAGAACATTAAAGTGGTCTTTTGTACCACTATACCCTATTATAGTTGCAGGTAGCAAACGCAAGAATTTAAGGGAAGCTCTATTGACGTGCTTTTTATCCAGAACAACTATAGATCTTCCAAAGGTAAGTATTCCATTCATTATCTGATTCGGTATACGTCCATCTAAAACATCACAATTGGACTTGAGCTCTACGGGATAGAATGAAATTGCGTCTATTCTACATTTTTCAGTTCTGGCAACCTCAGTTAGTTGACCTAACCTCATGAGGATTTCATAATAAGCTTCCGTCTGTTCTGAATTCTGGTAAGTTTTACTATCTTTGGTTCTCTGCAAGATGGCAATTACCAAGTCAAATTGACCAAAGTACCCTTCACTTTTGATCCTGATTTCACTGTCGGGTTTTGTAAATGGTAAATTTCTGTTTTTACTATCAATAATATGTCCTGATTCTATAGAACTTACAAATAGGTCTTTTAATTCCAATTCATTCATACATTGTTACAATTGTCAAGGGTCAATAAATATAGGATTAGATAATATTATTTTGTAGCTGAATCATCATTTCTTGAGTTATATTGATTTTGCTATTTATTCTTCGTTGAAATTATTAAGAAATCCTTATATTATTCATGATGAATGAAATTCGATACTAACAGGTAGGATTGAAGTGTTAGGTCTTGAGGAGTCGCAACCTACGACGCTATCGGTTCTAAAAAAGGGTTCCTATATATGTATGAACTATCCAGCTTTAAACTTTTTTCTGGTTAAATTCAGTTAAGTCGGTCCCCTAGGGAGGTTTGCCAATCAATTCTGACCTTTAGAAACAGTCATAGTAAGGTAAAGCTTATGTGTTAAGAAAAGGTTTATACTTTGAAACGAGATCTGAGAGAGGAAAACTCTTTCCACCAACTATCTTTAATTTGACAGACAAATTATTTTTCTTTATATCTATAATATTATAGGTGTTTTGAAAGAATCCTCTAAATCTAGAGGAACTGGCAGTTCCTGCATATGCAATCTGAAGGGATCCAAGATTCCACACCCATGGGCGATGTTTATGACCGCATAGAACTAGATCAACGTGGGAATCCAAGCATACCCTCAGTGTGTCTCCCGCATCTAAAATTATAATCTTATCAGTACCAGTATCGGGGATCCCAATCAGATGGTGATGCATAGCGATAATAATTTTCTTTTGTTGTCCTTCAAACTTCTCAATAGCCTTCTCCATCCACAAAAGTTGTCTATATCCAACCTCCCCTTCATCCCTATCGGGTCTCGCAGTATGAAGGGTCATTAGAACTACGTCCCCCATATCGTAGATTTGGCTCGTTGGAAAGAATTTCTTGAACAATAAATATCCCGTGTGTCTGTAATCGTGATTGCCGGGTAGGACAATTAGTTCCCTACAATTGAGACGTTGTAATTCTATTCTTGCTAGTTCGAATTGTGGGAGTATTCCTTCATCTGTTATATCGCCCGTTACTATGATGGCATCGGGTTTCATACTATTTACTTCTTGAACTATTTTATCAAATACCAATGCGTCGTAAAGGCTGCCTATGTGGATGTCAGAAATTTGAACTAAAACTGTCAAGTGTACAAAATTTGGTTCAAACGATATATTAAGGATATACTCACCAAGCACAGTCGAATGGAGAAAAAGTGATAGATCTTATTGCAAAAAATTCTTCAACTTGAAAAGTGGTCTCTATCAATTTGCATTACACGATAAATGATAATAGTAAATGGAAGCTCGTCAAGAGAGTTACCTATGATTATCGATATTCCTTTTAATTAAATGAGATAATTTTAAGAATTTTATTTGAAATAAATAAGAAGAAACGTTATTTTATAGGCCCGTCGGGATTAATTGCCTGCCTGCGGCAGGATTCTACTAACTTAGTATTTGGCTCTTTGTTATTACATTAGCTCTAATAGGTTATCTTTATACAGAGGGGTAAGGATTTATTTTAAAATCCAAGTGGAACCTTAATTACTTGGAATAAAATTCTCTTCTCATCAATATTCTAATTAATTTTCTTAAGATTATGTTGATCAATCGTTGTGTGGGATCCATAATTAACCTTAGTATTATTAAACTGATGTTAAATTAGAAGATGACGGAACTTTGTTTCAATTA
>JAATVL010000055.1 GCA_014523525.1 Nitrososphaerales archaeon TH703
GATGGAGTCTCCTTTTTGAGAACCTTCAGAGTAACCTTAGACACTCCTCCTTCAATAGATCTTATTCGTAGCTCAATTTTATGGTTCTTTAGACTTTTATCCTTGTAATCGAAGTACTTATCTAACATCGTCCGTCTCCCCTTCTGTTCGGAAAGGTATCCGTTTCTGAGGAGCAACTCGTTTATTATTATCCGCACCTGTTCGTTATCGTTAGCGAGAATTAAGAGAGCGTTTTCTACTTCGGACAAGTTGTATTCCATTAGGATTCTAAATTAATTAACATTTAAACGGTAACCATCCTATGACGAAGGCAAATAAATAAATTCATTCATTGATTTAGATCTTCCAAAAAATCGCTTTTTTAAGTATAGCCCTTTGTTACCAAGTACTGTTCAACGTAGTTAATGGATCAATGTGCTATTATAGCTGTTTCCTAAACACGGAAATCAGCTACTGCATTATATCATTTTGAAGATCGCAATATTTAAAACTAGTAAGCGAATAAGAACTAACTCTAAACCAATTTGTTAAACCTCTTACCATTCTTGACAAAATTAAGCGAGAACCTTCGAAGGGTACATAATCGAGTCAACAAGTACTTAAAGGATCCGAATGCAAAGCAAATTCATGATGTTAGAACTGCTATTAGGCGACTTGATGCTACTTTTTTGATATTGCCCAAGAAATATAGAAACGGATCGCCATTATCTGAATATGTTTTAAAGTGTAAGGAATTTTTTAAGGTTAATAGCGAAATTAGAGATTATGATATTATTTATGCAAAGTTACAAAAATACCCTTCAAATGCACAAAGGGATAGTGTTATTGAAACGTTGAGAGCAACAAGAGATGCTAGTTTAGAACACGCAAAGAGCATTGCAGGTTCCCTAAAAAGTACAGACACGAGTAAAATTATAGACAGGATCGGTGTAACAGAAAAAGATCTGCAAAAAAGATTTGATAAAATACTAGCAAGATTGATATCAAACATAGAATCGACATTTCCAGTTGTCCTTACTGATTCTCTGAAAATAGAAGAATTACATGATCTAAGGATTTCTTGCAAAAAGTTAAGATATTTGTTGGAATTACTACCGGATGAAAACCAAGGTGCATTAAAAACAAGAAAAACTCTTCAAAAACTTCAAGATATTCTCGGTGCCATTCATGATTATGATTTTACAACCGATTATCTAAGTTCATTAGGACAATCATCTAAGGAAATTCAAGAGATAATAAATTCCGAGAATGAGGAAAGGAGATTAAAATTTGATGAATTCCTGAAGTATTGTAAGAGACGACTGGACATATCTCCGGATTCATTTTTGATAATGATAAGAAGTTTAAAGTCATCTGCATAGAGTCTCGATTTTGTTTTATCTCTTATTCTGAGTTTCATGAATATGCTAACTAAAAGTCTATTTACAGGGTCCATCAGCAATGTATAATTTAACCATAACCGTTCCTACTTTGCTTCAACTTTCAGTAATGCAAGTGATCCATTAATTCGCTTTCTTACGTCTTGCAACAATTCTTCTAAGACTTTTTCATCTATCTTGCCGCTTTTGTTCGTTATATCCAGTTCATTATTATAATATTTCATCCAAGAATACGTTCGTTGTAAATTTTGGAACACATTAAACGGAAGCAATGATTGATTTCCCGCAAGAACAACAGCATCCCACATGTCAGTAAAAAATGGCTTGTAATCCTTGAATTGCTGCGATTCGTCTATAAACCTAAGTCTCTGCTTCAGATCATCATCAATGAAGATGATCAGATTTTTTCTTTCCTTCTGTTCCTTTTGTTTTTCTGTACGCCTGTATGTCCAGTGTTCAAGATAAACTGTAAACCAAATTATTGCTGCCAGTATTAACATTTCAACTATTAGTGAATCCCACTGGATCAAAATATTCACGCATCATTGGATCATAGTTGTCTTTATTCTATTTAAATTCTAGAATGATTAAAAGATGGGAAAGCCATTTAATTTAGATTCCTGATGACTAATACAAGCGGATCTGAAATTCAAAGAAAAAAGACAAAATTCAAAAAATAAAAGCGATGATGCAAATATCTGAATATACCAAATGTCTGAAGTTGAAGCTGCAATACTATTTTTATCTACCAACAGAAAAGTCATATTTGAAAAAATTGAAAATGTAATTCGAAGTAGTTCCTATGAGCTAGTAAAAAATGGGACAGAAAACTTACATGATTTGTACTATGATACTCCGCATAAAAAGTTAGAAGCTAAGAAAATTCAGTTTCGATTCTTGTAATCTATACAAACTATCAGAATTAACAGACCAAAGAATATATAGTTTGATATCTCATAGTTCCTA
>JAATVL010000056.1 GCA_014523525.1 Nitrososphaerales archaeon TH703
ACCTGGTTGCGTATAGTCTCTTTCTGCAGTTTATCGAAAGTGGAACCTAGAAGAATCACGGTGATAAACAAGGTTGCGAACAATACCAAAAACATATTAAATGGACGAAATAGTAAGGCTCTTCCTAGTCCCAATTGCTTTTACTTTATTATGTTAGCAATATATCTTAATAAATGCATCATCTTCAATCAACTCATCTTCTGAGGGCCATTGCCAGGTCTACTTCTATGCATTCCAAACAAAATCGATTTAAGTTATTAAGTTAGTTTTTTGACTATAGGGTTTGGCACATTTATAAAAATACCACTATAGATATCAGGCCTTAGAGCATAATTGCTCTTTACAAATAATTTAAATTCATTTGGTCCAATAGACATTGCTTTAGTAGAGCTACCATTAATCACAATCATAAAATTCCCTTTATCATCTATCCATCTACCTTCTCCTTGAGTTATGAGATGATTATTCTTATCAAAAATAAAATATGTTAATGTTGCATTACTATCATGGTTACCACCAATAGTTACATTACCTGAAATAGCTACTGGTAAACCCCTTGTAACTATTTTTGGATATTGAACCTTTTCAAATTTCGCTAATTTTGCATTTTCATAAATAGACCAGTATCCTTTTGCGAATGGATAAGAACTATCTCTAAATGCCGTGAGGGATATTACTCTACCTGTTGGATTATAGTTCTTAATTTCATAAGGTCCATTACCAATTATTGCGTGGTTATGTTCTGTTATCCATTTTATACTTGCATCATATCTCTTTATAGCCTCATCAACAGTAACTATACCCTTTAATGGGGCAGGTACGAACCGTTCTGTTTTCATTTTTTCCAGTTCTTGCCTAATAGCCTGTGCGTGACTCGGTATTATCAAAGATAACCATTCAATGTTCTTGACGCTTGCTTCTGATCGTGTGTACGCAAAGATTCCGTTTTTTACCAATCTCTCTATTGCAGCGTTAATTTCCCAAGGAGATGTTGCCCAAACTGAAGCAAAATCAGCTATTTCCTTCTTATCAAAATGCCAATAGTCAACGAATGAAATAACATTACTGTCATTTAGAAACTTAGTACCACGAAGATATTTTAATACAACCTGGGCCTGTGCGGCGTACTCCGGATCAAATGTAAGATCAGTTGAATTATTCTTTGATGCCCACTCATATAGAAAGTAAAGGGGATAAATTAGATCAGCCTTGTTCATAGGTTGACCATTTTGCCAGTTTGAATATACTATACGAAGGTTAACCTTGCTTTTGGATGTATTCTTTCCAACCTCATCCCATCTTTGGTTAGATGGATTCCATGTTAGAGCATCACTATCTACCGCAAGTCTCTTTTCTGGTCCCATAGTTGTAATATTCGTCCATTCATTCCTCAAAGGAATCACTTCGCCATTATATGGATTTCTAGATGTAGCGGGATCAGAGACTAATGAGTTAATATTTGTACAGTAGATATCTTTACAACCACCAACACTATTCCATGCCCCTTGATAAATTTCCTTTACACCAACGTTTATAGTGCTTGTATTTTTTGTTGATCTTGCATTTATGAGGGACTTACTGGTAGAAATACCTGCGCCAAAGTCATTTATTAGTCCTTTAATTGAAGAGGATGCTACATATGGATCAATATTTTGAGTTACAAAAATTCTTACAGATTCTTGTATTCCTAAAGTTACCGCCTGTCGTAATAATTCATTTCGTTCCTCTTCCGAGGTAAAATTAGAAAACGCTATTCTCTGTGTTATGCTATCTAGAGAAGAATTTTGATAGTTCCAAAATGCCGGATTTGTCCATCCAGGCATGCTACTAAAATATGGTGCGTACATTTGAGCTGTCGTACCAGGATTGTACCTGACAAATTCAGAGGTTCCTCCGAAAGCTTCGGTATAGACTTGCCAATTTAACTCCTGTGGATCTGTGCCGTAGACTACGAGGTTTGCTTTATTTAAATCACCATAGTCTTTTTGTACGGTAAAGCCAATATTTTGAAGTTGATTTGCAAGAGTTTCACCCAAAGACTTTCTTGGTTGATCATCACTCCTTATCATAATTTTGATTAAGATGGGTGTTCCTTTGTATGTCCATTTACCGTCTAGCTTTGTCGCACCATTTGAAATCAATGTTTTCTCGATTATATCTTTTGCAAGATTTGGATTATATTTGAAATTGTAAGACTCTAGAATTGGAATAAGAGTTTCATATTCAGGTGAGGAGATTCCAAACGGATCTATCTGGACACTTCCATAGCCATTTAGAATCTCATCTACGATAAATTCACGATTTATCAAGTAATTTACTGCGAAACGGATTTCTTTGAATTGGAATGGATTTAATATGTTTGGATTCTTTGATGGTGCGGGATTTAACAGGAAGGCTAATGAACCTGCATTTTTTTCATATATTTTTACATTAGTATCATTTGAAATTGATGCTACTGTTTCTAGAGGTATTCTAAAGTAGTACATGTCAAGATTTCCTGCTTTAATATCACGCAGAGCTGTATTTCCGTCCAGATATTGAATGAATCGTATGTTATCGGTATATGCACCCTTTTGACTTGACTCGAGTGCATTCATAGTTGTAAATGAAGAAACAATTACTATCAAAATCAAGGATAAAACGAGTGAGACCTTAGATATATCCGTCAATTATTTTCTGGTAAAGGTAAGAGATTTATGAATTTTCTCAATTGAGCTGGTTTTACATAAAAACAACATAATAAAGCCATAGGTTAACTTGTTCTATGGCATCCACAGTCTCAAGTTATAAGAAGCAAATGTCATTATTATTAGAGGATGGAGTAATCTCAGAACAACTCTATCGTCATTTTATTAATAGAGGCTTAAAGGTTATATCACCTTCAAATGACTTTGGACTCGATTATTTGGGTGAACTTTTACCAGAGATAGTTATCGGTGCTTCTTCAACCTATGTCAGTAAGATGAAGGTGCCGTACCAAGCTACAAGTTATGTTGCAGCAAGAACAAATGAAAGTGGGAAAGGGGTTTACATTTACAAGATTAATCATAAACCTGGTGGTGGAGTTTTATATCTAACTGGTGGTACTAGAAAACTAGGCGATAGTGTATTTGCGTCAACTCACAGAATCTTGATGGGTACAAAAGCAATGATGATAAGCGCAGATAATCTAGTTGCCAACAGAGAACAAATTTGGAATTGGCAATTTTTTGGAAACGCTATAAGAGAATCTAATCCACAAGTCTACGAGGACCTCATGAAGTTAAGAGATAAAATAAATACAAATTCAATCTTTCGTCAATTCGTTGTAGCCAGATCTGATAGAACATTTAGAAGACTCAAGCTGGCCGATCTCTACCATAAAAACCAAATACAAATTCTGGATCCCAAAAATGGAATCAGTGTGATCTTTTTGACAAATGAATCAGGACATGATTACGCATCAAAATTAATTCCTGAATCACATCTAGTTGATTATATTGTAACGGGCAAAAACTTTGATATGTATTCAGCGATGAACCAAGTTAGACGACTATACGACATAGATGTTATCCTTAACGACGGAGGACGTATTATGTCCAATTCTGTGCGAGACCTGGGTATACTAGGAGAAGAGAGAGTGACGCTTGAACCCTATCCAGGAGATCGGTATATTCCTCATAGTGAAAGAATTGATCCAAAATCCGTACTTGGAACAGAAGGAGCTGGAATTGATGGAGGAGAGATTAAGAATGGAATTAGGATCCACTCGACAAGAATAGGGAATGAGATCGCCAATGTATATCTATACCCACTAAACGAGGAATTGTGCATTTAGCTAAAAATACGATTGTCATAATAATCTGATTACAATATGATATACAATTCAATATCAAGAATTCACAATTGGATCGAAGTTATTCATATTTACTTGTTACATCCATTTGGATTATAGAGTTTTCTTATGTTTGTGTGAAACCTTTTTTTTCAGAGCATCGGTCATTTCATCAAAAAGCTTTGCCAAGTCCCAACCAATGTTGGTATAAGAAATGTTACCATGGGTGGATAATATATGTACGTCAATTTCATATCTCTTTCTGGCGCCTTGGACGCTTCTTAATTTTATATGGCAGCGCGCTTCCTCTATATCAGGGTGAATTTTTCGCAGGAATCTGGTGATATTGGTAAATTTAGACTTAGCCAGCTCTGCGTCGAATGGTTCATCGGGTAGACCGACGATAAACATTGGAATATCTTCCTCCATCTTTTCCCCCAACAAAGCAACTATGTCTCTGTAAGTAATAATTCCCTGAATTTCATCCCATACTCTAATTATACAATAGGTAGAACCTGCATTTATCATCCTGTCGCAAACCACTTGGAGACTTTCATCGACGTTGGCAGTTATCACATCGGCATTCGCCAACCCCGAAACTTCAATGGAAAACCTATCTTGTGCGTTGTCAATACCTACTGATTTTTTACTAATTCTCTCAGAAGGTAACATTACTTTCATGATGTCAGAGGACGTTATAATACCAACTAGGCGACCGTTGTCGACTACAGGCAGATGATCAATTCTCCTCCTTTTCATTATGGATCTAGCAGCAGATACAGTCTTATGACAATCGATGACTATCGGATCACTGGTCATTATGTTCGAAGCGACGATTCGCAGTTTACTTTCTGCCAAGTGTTTACTTATCAATTCAACAATTCGCTTAGCTGAAACTTGGCCCTCAATCTTACCATTGTGAACTACGGGTAAGGTTCTCATCCTGTAATGACTCATTATCCGTGCAGCTTCGCCAATTACACTGTCCCTGTTCAACTCGGGAATGATTTTTCCAACTAATGATGGCCTTGTGGTTGTGATGTCTTTAATTCCTATAATATCCCTGATAGTCAATACCCCTATTTTTCCTGATAACTCTATGAATACGTCGTAAGAATTGGTTTCATTAAGGGTGCTGATTATTTTTGATAGGGCCACATCCTTGGATATCATAATGGGGGGCTCCATTAGATCTCTAACAGGTATACTACGAATTACATTCAGGTAACCATAAATTTTGCTTATTGTCAACTTCTAGGACTATATTTTCTTCGACATTAAAGGTTTTATGCAGCTCGTGTGGCATAAGGCAAGTCGATCCATCTCAATTAGTTATTATAACATCATATGAAAGATTAATTATGACAGCAAATATTGCGATTAATGGCTTTGGTAGAATAGGCAGGTGCTTCCTTAGAGCTGCTCTAAAAGACAAGGAGTTTCATGGGTTGGCAAGGATAGTAGCTATAAACGATCTGACTGATTCCAAGACACTCGCACACCTATTCAAATATGATTCGACATTTGGAAAATATGAAGGTAACATAGTGGCTAATAAAGATGAAATTGCCATAGACGGAAATAAAGTGAAAGTATTATCTGTAAAAGATCCTTCTGAATTACCCTGGAAAGATTTGCATATTGATCTTGTTGTTGAATCTACAGGCAAATTTAGCGATGCCAAGGCGGCAATGGAACATATAAGCGCCGGAGCCAGGAAAGTAATAATTTCAGCTCCTGCTACCAATCCCGACGCGACTATATTAATGGGAATAAATGATAAAACGTATGATGATGATAAACACAAGATAATTTCAATGGCTTCCTGTACGACTAATTGTCTAGCGCCGGTACTCAAGACAATCAATGATAAATTTGGCATAGAAAATGGATATATGACCACTTGCCATGCATATACTAACGATCAAAGAATTTTGGACCTACCACACAAAGATCTCAGAAGAGCACGTGCCGCCATGATGTCTATAATACCGACTACAACTGGCGCTGCAAAGGCAATTGGTTCTGTTATACCAGAACTAAATGGTAAAATGGATGGTATGGCATTAAGGGTTCCAGTAAGTAATGGTTCCATAGTGGACATGGTTCTAACGTTAAAAAATAATGTTACTAAAGATGAGGTCAATAAAGTGTTGAAAGATTCATCAAATAGTAAGATGAAAGGCATCATGGCGTATACAGAAGATCCTATAGTATCTTCAGACATTATCGGTGAATCACATTCTTCGATTGTAGATGGCCTTAGCACCATGGTACTTGGAGGAAATAGCAACTTAGTTAAGGTGATGTCATGGTATGACAATGAATGGAGTTTTGCTTGCAGATTAGTTGATTTGGTGAAATTTGTCGTAAGAAAGATGCGACCTAATTAACTCGAAATAAAATGGCTTAGTAAAATAAAATAGTCAAATTGGAAAAATAAAATTATTTAACAACCAAAACTGGGCAATGAGCATATGTTACTACTCCTGAAGCTATACTTCCAAGTAACATTCTTTTTAATCCTGACATGCCTTTAGACCCAATAACAATCAAGTCCATTTTCTTTTCTTCTGCGTATTCCACGATAGCCTTTACTACAGAAGTACTGCTAATGACAACATCTGTCCTAACGCTTAT
>JAATVL010000057.1 GCA_014523525.1 Nitrososphaerales archaeon TH703
ATAGATAAAACAATAGATGAATCGTCGATGCCTCGAATTATTAAAAACGCACAGATTTTACTACTTGACAACGACATTCAAGATGTACGCACTAAAACTGATGCGGAAATTAGAATTACAGATCCGACCGAAGTTACACACTTCCTTGATAACAAGACTCGTAACCTGGTTCAAAAGATTCAATCTCTAATCAAATCTGGTGCTAATGTGATTTTTTCTCGTGGAGGCATCGATCCTCTTGCACTAAATCATTTTGCCAAGAACAGAATCCTAACCGTTAGAAGAGTTAAGGAAAATGATTTATTATGGCTGGCAAAGGCAACAGGAGCCAAAGTTGTCAAAGATCTCGATACGATAAGCAGCACTGATTTTGGTTATGCTGCAGAGGTGTATGAAAAAATTGTGGGTGATGATAAGATGGTTTTTGTTGATGGGTGTAGAAATCCAAAATCAATTACATTTCTTTTACGCGCTAGCTCGAAAAAGATCCTCGATGAATTTCATCGTGCAGTACTTAATTCTATCTATGTTTTGAGGAATTTTATAATGGATCCAAAAATTGTTCCTGGAGGTGGTGCAGTAGAAGCATTCATTGCTCAGTTAATTAAGGACCGGTCGTATCTAATTTCTGGTAAGGAACAGATTGTAATCCAAAAATTCGCAGAAGCCCTTGAAGAGATTCCACTAACAATTGCCAAAAATGCCGGAATGAATACGATGGATATTGGGGCCCGTCTGAGGGAAAAAGTCTATACTCAATCTCTGTTAAACGATAGTAAAATATGGAAAAGAGGTTATCAATACAACAACAACCATGACTGGTATGGGATTAATGCAATTGAAAGGAAAATAGACAATATGATGAATTTGCATGTCATAGAGCCGTTAATGGTAAAGGAACAGATTCTTATTACTGCTACAGAAGTGATTATTTTGCTTATGCGAGTAGATGATGTACTTATGAAAAAACCAGTTGATATGCATGGACATACTCATACCCATATCGACGGTACTACACATTCACATAAGGGAGGAAATAAACCACATGATCATTTTGATAGATTAGGAAAACAACAGAGACCCATGCATCACTATTACTGATCTAACTACAAGTAGGTAAGTCTTGTATCCATTATAACTATAGTCTTTGTCGCATAGTTTGGATAACGATCGTTATGTATTTAGGACCACTTTCTTCTATAAAATTTGGATTGGCATATTTAGATTATATCATATATTGAATTTTTGATATAAAATTAGATTCTCTTTCGATTAGGGAGCAAGAACATAACTCGTAGTTGAAATAGGTTCTTTTATTGTTATGCGTAGTCGTTGTGTGCTTTCAAGTTTAATGTTGAGATTTATCTTTCTAAGGCTTTCTGGTACGCCAATCATAACCTGTTCCGGTGTTAAGAGCTTTGAAGCATTTTTTATTATTTCATTTCTTTTCTTATGCGAACGCAATTGATCAATGACGTATTTAAGATAAATGTATAATGTCTCGTTGATGTTTATCTTCATTTTTCTTGATAATTTATTATTTATAGTCTTGATCGAATTGGACAGTATGATGTAGTCCGTCTTATTGTAAAACTGATAAATTCTTGTGAAGGGAGATGTATCGGGTTCTCCTTGCACAGTAACTGTCACATCTATCAGAATGCTATAACAAGTCCATTAATTATTTTTTGGCATCTTTACCATAGCTTAGAGGAGGTCTCTTTGGAATTTTGGCCTTGGGTCCTTTGCCAAAGTCATATGTATTACCTTGTCCCCTGTAGAATTTCGGTCTCACTGGGTTTCCTTCAGTCTTGCCCTTCTTGGTTAGTGATAATCCTGCCAATAGTTCGACAATTAGTCTGTTTGCTAAACCTGAGGTGATCCCACCATTATATGAATTACCATCACTTACGTCATAATTGGGGGCTACTTCAACCAAATCAAATGCAAATCTATCTGGATCAAACGAGGTAGAAAGAAGCCGCATCAGCCTCATGCCCTCCCTTGATGTCAAGCCATTTGGTTCAGGCTCTCCTGTACCGGGAGCATAAGCGGGATCAAAAGTATCTATGTCCCAGCTTATATATACTGCATCAACGTTATCATTTGCTCGGTCTGCAGCCTCTTTTGCTATCTTGTCAATACCCAGCTCTTCAACATCTAGCATTGTAAACCACTGAAAATCCTGATCAGCCATCCATTTATACAAGTCAGGTCCTGGCCAATATCCTCTTGGTCCTATCAGAGTATAGTTCTTTCCCTTGAGACAGCCAAGCTCCATTATTCTTCTAATATGTGCACCATGATCATACTTGAATCCGCACAATCCTTGTGGGGCACAATCGGCATGTGTATCAATATGGATCATTCCAATATTCTTGTACTTCTTCGCAAATGCACGAACGTTTGCAAAAGTTATAGAATGATCTCCCCCAAGCATGATTGGAATGCCGTCTATATCTAGAACCTCTTTGACTTTATCTGTCATCCTTCTGTGGGATTCAACGACATCACCAGGAGACACGACTACATCGCCGTAGTCTACAGTTCTAAAAACTCCAAATGGATCAACTCCTGTTTCTATATTAAAATGCTCATACGGTGGTGATGGTACAGTGGATGCAGCCCTGATTGCTCGTGGACCGTATCTTGCTCCAGGTCGAATTGTAGTACCAAAGTCAAAAGGTTCTCCAATTACGGCTACATCTGGTTTGATGCTTTTTAGCTCTTCGTGACTTCTTAGCCAAGGTAGTTTCAAGAAAGTAGGTATTCCAACAAAAATTGGCTCATCGTTACTTTTGTAGGAATTCCCATAAAATTCCATACCCATATTATGTCTATTTTTTTAATTGTACTATATTTTTTAAATATTGCTAAACAATGAATCTTAACTCAGCTAAATCCTTGAATATCGCAATTCACAGCCAATCGCAGAACTCTACTAGAATTATCATTTTCTACAGAGAATAATTATATATCGTTTAATAATTGTAAATTTCTTAGTTAATTTTCTCTTTTGTATTAAATCCTTATATATATTTAAAAATAACATGGTTGGGATGGCATCACTTGACTGGTATGGTGTCGGTGTTATTGCTTTTTTAGCTGCATCTTTGGTTGTTGGGACATTAACCTCAAGGCTAGTAAAGAAGAGCAGTAAAAGATATATGGTTGCCGGTAAGAGTCTTCCGCTTTTTTTTGTAGGTACAATGCTGGCCGCTCAATCAATAGACGGAAATTCTTCTCTTGGTAATGTCTCTCTGGTATATCAATTTGGTTTTTGGGCCGGGGCTGTTATTCCTATAGGACTTGCCGTATGTTTGGTCCTTACAGGGGCTTTTTATGCCAAAAAATTGAACAAGATGTCAATGCTTACTCTCCCTGACTTTTACTATAGAAGGTTTGGAGCAGGACCAGAAGGTATCTCGGCTATTCTTATGATGATTAGCTTTATAGTTCTGGTGGCTGGTAACTTTGCTGCTAGTGGATTTATCCTTTCTGCCGTATTACATATTGATTTCTTCTGGTCAATGCTCATAGCAGCACTGGTTGTACTAGTTTACACTTTTGCTGGTGGCCTCTTTTCTTCGGCATATACAGATATATTCCAAATTTATCTAGCGATAGGTGCATTTTGGGCTGCTTTCATATTTTTCGCTGGGGGATTTTCAGGAGTTGATTTTGGCGCCATCCTAGGTAATGCACCACCTTCTTACCTCGATCTTTCAGGACTAACTGATATGGGAAATGGAGCACTTGTTAATTGGGCAGGAATTTTAGCATTAGGTCTTGGAGATATAGTTGCGCTTGATTTTATGGAAAGAGTTTTTGCAGCCAAAGATGGCAAGACAGCACGAAGGGGAGCATTCATGGGAGGAGGATTGACTGCGCTTACAATAATTCCCACAAGCATGATGGGAATAGTCGCCCTATATTTCCTTCCGAATTTAGCCGATCCGTTTACAGCATATCCTGACTTGGCTATAAATCACGTACCGTTTGCAATAGGAATTGCTCTATTAATGGGAGTATTGGGTGCATCCATGTCAACGGCTAATGGAGGGTTACTCGCAATATCAAGCGTTATGTCAAGAAACATTATACAACGGGACATATTGAGAAAATGGTTCAAGAAACCAGGGATGGAGGATAGAAAACTGTTGAGACTTACAAGAATATTTACTATTCCAATGATGGCTGCTGCATTTATTCTGGGCTATCTATTGCCCCAGCCTGGTGTCTATCTCATTTTAGCCTTTGATATTGTCTTTGCTGGTGCGTGGGCTCCTCTTACTTTGGGTTTGTTTTGGAAGAAATCAAATTGGTATGCTGCCATCACGTCTTTGATCTTGGGATCTGGCCTCAGATTGTTACTATTTTTCACTACTCCCCCAGAACTTGCTGGTCTTGATACAATGATA
>JAATVL010000058.1 GCA_014523525.1 Nitrososphaerales archaeon TH703
ATACTTAGTCATAACAAATGCCGCGTCGTAAATATAGGCATCGTCGTTAAGCGAAATCAAAGGAGAAGACATTATCTCTGAAACAAAGGTAAGTTTCGGATCTTTAGACTCAAAAACTAACCTTCTAACAATATCTCTCTCGGTGATAATTCCTTCTGGATGTTTAAGTTCATTCAAGATAATTACCGAACCCTTATTTTTCATTGTCATAGTCCTTATAATAGTGTCAACATTATCTGAACGGTCAGCTGTTTCGTGTGGAGGAGGGGTCATTATAGATGTAACGCTAGTAGTTTTGTCATCATGCATGAGTCGGATTACCTCCTTCTTGGAATTTATTCGTTATTATAGCCACAAAGTAAGATCCAAATCAACTCCATATTTCAAGATTATGTATGCAGTGCAATACATAGAGTACCACCAAATTTGATAAATTCTAGACATTACTTTATGGAACTAGATTATTGCATAGGTTATTTGAATAAGCCTTTAGTGCTTCATAAAAAGTCTACATTTGAAATATTGCTAGAATTGCTTGACACTTGTTACAGTACATTACCTTACCCCTTATTCTTCTGTGATGGTCAACATCTATTTCTTCCGTACTCCAACCTGTTTCGGCTATCGTGCTCTTGCACGATGGACATTTGCTTGTCATTGATGTTGATAGCCGTGATCCTTTAATATGTTTTATTTTATTTCAATTCAATAATTCCATTAATCCTCTGATGGTTCAAAACTAGTCTTTCAGAGTGGTTAGTATCTTTAGTTAGTAACTAACCTTCACGTAAGATAAATGTATAATATTTACAATAAATGAGTCTAAAAGCTGTATTTTATTCGGATTGGGTGGGATGCGATACACTAGTGTATGAAATCCTTTTCCACATTCCTATTATCTATTGGTTTTCCTTTTCATGAATTAATTTAATCAATGTATTATAGAGATTCCCAGCTATCGCAAGTCTTGCACAAAATCCTATAACACCAAATGCCATATGTAATGCTAATGAACCGCAAAAGACGGTACCTGAAAGCTCGATAAGTCATGAAACATTCTAAATGGTATCCGTAACTTTATTGATACTAAATCACCACCAGATATTTTGCTACTCAATTAAATATTGGAAACACCAAATACTTTGTAAGAGTGACAATGACATCTTTCTTTTCGATTCCCAATAAAGAGTTTAGAAAGTTTGAATCATTAGACATATGGAAACAATTGAAAGAAGACGGTAATAGTCTGCCATGGTATTTTGCGGTATCGATAAATCGTATGCCTGCGAAGTACCTAATATGTAAATCTATATCTTGTAGCCTTACAGACCTAAAACTTGCGGGTGAGCAAGAGCTTTGGGAAGAATATCTAAAGCTCGTACGAGTATTCTTGGATAAATGGAAAGCAGTCAGATCAGGAGAGGTCGACATAATATCCGAGATGGTTGGACAGAAAACATCGCTTATGGATTTGAATGTTGAGATTGTTAACCGAATGCTGACACATTGTAACTTTTGTCGCTGGAATTGTCAGATTGACCGGTCTGTTCAGATTGCAGCTGGAGCTGGACAAACAAAGAAACATGGGACCTGTCAGCTAGAATCCACTTCAAAAGTAAGCAGCTATTTTCACCATCGAGGTGAGGAGATTGTTTTCAGAGGAATTATGGGATCTGGAACAATATTTTTCACAAGTTGTAATATGAGGTGCTCTTTCTGTCAGAATGGAGATATAAGCACAGACAAGGATAACGGCATAACTATAACACCGAATATGTTGGCGCTCATGATTTGGCAGCTTAGGATGGAAGGCTGCCATAACACAAACTGGGTTGGTGGTGATCCAACGATACATCTACATACAATTGTCCAAGCAATAAGCATGCTTGATTCCTTTAAGGTATCAAACCCAAACAAGGAAGACCTTAATTATATTGAAGCTGTGAAGGCCGATAGTTATGGTAGATACTCTACTTGGCATACGAATTCGGAAAATGCGTTCTACCAGAAACAAGTATTCAACAGTCCTCAACTTTGGAATTCAAATTTCTTTATGAGCAAGGAGACTGTGTATATTCTTCACTCGCTTATGGATGCATGGCTTCCTGACTTCAAGTTTGGTCCTGGCAACTGTGCTCTAGATCTGTCTAGAACCCCTTGGTACTGGGATACCGTTACTAATAACCTTAGACTTATTCATGAATGGGATGAAGATTTTGTCATACGTCATCTAATAATGCCAAATCATGTGGATTGTTGTACCAAACCAGTTCTAGATTGGATTGCCAAGAATATGCCAGAAGTTCCAATCAATATTATGGATCAGTATTATCCAGATAATCTATGCGATCC
>JAATVL010000059.1 GCA_014523525.1 Nitrososphaerales archaeon TH703
GTTTCAACACCTATGCCATAACCAGAAAGTACCGTCAATGCTTTTTTTCCAAAGTTGTTAATCAATGATGCTGTTTTCCATGCTCTTTCAAATTTGTGATTTTGCTCAATATTGATTTCTGATCCCTTCAATTTATTCAAAATTATTTTTGAAAGTTCATAATCAGAGGAATATGTGGTTGTAATCAGTCTCGAACCACATCGTTTACAAGATATAGATTCTATTACCTCTCTTGTTTCAACCAATCTTTCCCATTTGCCACATCGTATACATATGAGTCGATGTTTGGTTTTATCAAGTCTCTCCTTAATGAGGTCTAATACTCCCTTCTCAATACTTAACGGATAAGACGACATTTTGGAGTGGTGTTCTATAATGCTCTGAGCCAAGGGAGAAAAAAGTGATAAATCAAGCCAGTGTATTGATATTTCTTTGTTTCTTATCCTCCGGAGAACTTCTTGCGTAGCTTTTACATCGAATTTATCATGCATTAACTCTCTTATTGATTCCTTGCTTATTGGAGATTTAGAATATCTGTCATATATCAAACGAGCCAATCGTTTGTCATAAATTGCATTCTTATCAAGAAGACCAAATTTCTTTGATACCGTCCAGACTCTCCAATTCAGATTATACGTATTACTTAATGATGTGATTAGGATTGCCTCAACATCATATTCATCATAGAATATTTTTTCAATATTTGCTCTCGATAATCTAACTGACGAACTCAGCAGAATTCGATAGGGATCTGACTTTGTTTCTACTAAATGTCCTACATATGATGCGAGAAACGTTGAAAAAAGTGATGACAAAGTATTGTTGATCTTTGTACCGAACGTTGAATGGATCACGACCGCATTTTTGCTAACAACAATTTCTATTACAATATTTTTAGAATCAGGAATTATAGGAATTTTTTGCAAGGTGTTTATAATGTCGGATTCAAATTTAAAATTACTCTCATGGAGAACTTTATTTCTGAGATTACCTACTTCTACCGCAGTTTCATAATCCACTGGGATCATTTCACCAACCCAATGAGGGATATTTATTGGAGACCCAAAGACTTGCTCTACATTTACCTGCAATTTATTATCATCCACACTAACTATTCTCCATTGAGTCCCTTTTAAGACAAATACATTACCCCGCTCTCCAAATTCACCAATAAATTGTTGGTCTAGTGTACCTATTCTCTTCTTTCTTATTACATCGATAACTTCAAACTTTACCATGTTTGGTATTGTTGATATATTTTCAAAATAATACTTGTATGATTTTATTCTTCGTGTATACGTTTGATTTTTGGGATCATATTTAATAATTTTAAAACTATCAAGTAAGACTATACATTGTTCCAAGTCAGAGATAGGTAAGTCTCTAAAGGGGTACGCTCTTGTTATAATTTGATAAACTTCCTCTAATCTTTTTGGTTCTGATGTTGATATTACAAATCCGACTAGATGATGCGAAACCACATCTAATGAATTATAGTGAGGATTTTGTATCTCGATAGATCTCCTTTTCATTCTATTAATTATAGATAAGGACTCGAGCTCATCGTCAACACTATTTGCTATTATCAATCCTTTGGCGGATTTAAAATTAACATGTCTGCTCCTTCCGATCCTTTGTACAAGTTTTGAAACCTGCTTTGACGATCCATAATGAATTACTAATTCTACAGATCCAATGTCCAGCCCCAACTCTAGCGAAGACGTGCAGACTACAATACCCGTCAGGCCTTTTCTCAGTTTAGTTTCTGTTTCTTCACGTGTTTCTCGTGAAAGGGATCCATGGTGAACTTCTATTGGGATATCATTTTGATTTCTTATTGTAGTACCTATGTATTCAGCTTCATCTCTAGTGTTCGTGAATAATAGTATAGATCCACATACCTTGTTGTCATTCAAATACTTTAATACAAATTTGGCTACGTTGATTATGGAGCCCTTTAGATATTTCACGTCAATGTCATATTTTCTAATTGTATTATCCACAAGAATCGAACACTTTCTACCGGTTCCACTAATAAAATTTGCAGCTTCTTTCAAATTTCCAATAGTAGCAGAGAGTCCTATTCTAACTACATTATGGGAGCTTATATTTTGCAGACGTTCAAGACTGACAGTTAAGTGCGTTCCTCTTTCATTGCCAATTAATTCGTGCACTTCATCTATTATGACCCATCTGAGATGTTTTAGATAAGATTTGAATTTTTCCTGCGTAAGTATTATTCCAAGAGATTCAGGTGTAGTTATGAGGATGTGAGGTGGTTTTTTTACTAATTTCTCTCGCGCTGTTCTTGTTGTATCTCCGTGCCTTATTTTAGCATCAAGGTTTCTCTTTTTTGCATAATTGATTATTCTTCTAAGTACGTCATTATTCAGGGCTCTTAAAGGTGTAATATATAATACAATAATTGCATTCTCATCTATGAAGTTAGGATTCTTGGTCCGCTCGTTTTCGAGAAGAGAAAATATTGGAATTATTGAAGCCTCTGTCTTCCCAGAACCTGTGGGAGCAACGAGCAAACAGTTTTGCCTTCGAGAGATTACTGGAATAGAAATACTTTGTATCTTTGTCAATTTTTGAAATCCTTCATCTCTGAAGGTTTCTATGATCTTTTCATCAATAACACTCATTCAGCTTCTCGATTTTTCTGTATCTGGATCTTGATTTGTCTTAACGTTCATTTTTTCATATAAAATAGTTGCAAAGAGCCCCACAACAAATAGCCCAACTGCAATTTGAACCAAAATATCAAAATTCATTGATAACTATTCTAAACATACCTTTCTCATTTATAAATCGATTGAAATAGGGAACAAATTGTATTCAATTATGAATTGTATTTCTCTAAAAACTAACAACAAATAATGATAACCTTTTAAGTGCCATATTAAAGGCGCCATACTATATTTACTATCAATTTTGATATCTTGTTTGAGGATACTAGTCAACTCCTGAGGATATAAATTAGGTGTTCCTTCTATGATATTTAATATTGATGAACAAGTCTTCCATATATCTCCCATTACATTATGGACATCGACCGCAATACCTGCTAGAACGGATATAGAAACTTGCATCCACTATATCAAAAATTCTAATTGAAGAAACATGGCACCAGTGAATTTTTGAAGAGAATAGCAGATCCATTGTGGTTTCAATCGTTTGGTTGTGTGTTAGGATTTTACTGGCATTCATCCGGACTAACGATGGTGGTAACTGGTGTACTGACTGAATTCAGAATCATTAACATGTTAGTATTCAATACCATTTCTTTCACTTAGAGCATTCAATATTTAAGTCCGAATTTCTGTTTATTCAATATATA
>JAATVL010000060.1 GCA_014523525.1 Nitrososphaerales archaeon TH703
TGAATGGACCTTATCGATTCTAAATGTTTGGCCTTGTTTTCCGATGTTTCTATATGACCATACATAATAGTTGATGTCGTAGGAATTTTCAGTTTATGCGCTGATGTTATCACATTAATCCAATCAGCCACTGAAATTCTACCAGGGGAGATCAGATCGCGTAGATCCTGATCAAGAATCTCTGCTGCTGTTCCAGGCAAACTTCCCAGTCCTGATTCTTTTAACAAACTCAAGTATTCTCTAATAGATAGTCCTGATCTACAAGAACCATACAAAATTTCTTCAGGAGAAAAAGCATGAATGTGTATATTTGGTAACTCTTTTTTTATTGCCTTACATATATCAACATATAAGAAACCATCCATCCTTGGTGGTAATCCTGCCTGAATACAAATTTCAGTTGCCCCTAATTCCCATGCCTCTTTCGATCTTCTCACAACTTCTGATATCGGGAGAAAATAACTCTCCTCATTTCTAAAATCCCGGCTGTATGCACAAAAACCACATCTTTTGATACAAACATTAGTGAAATTGATATTCCTATTGATAACATAAGTTACCTTGTCTCCAACGCTTCTTCTCCTTAACAAATCAGCCACCATCGCAGTCATGATCATTTCGGTCCCTTTTGTGTTAAACAATTCAACAGCTTGTTTTGTAGAAATATTTTTAGAATCCAGTGATTGGCTTAATATGTCTGAAACAACTGGATCAATTTCCTTCAACATAGATTCAAGCATCAATTTAATTCCTCCTTGACCAATCCACTACTGTCAGATAAAGGGGTAATATAATTCCAGAGATTCTTTGGGATGAAGTCCCTTTTGCTCAAAAGAAATTCCGGATAAATTGCAAGTCTTCCTCTAAAACTATAACCCGCCTTTTCAGTAGCGTGTTTAACATCTTTAATATCAGGCCACGGAGATTCAGGATTTACGAAATCAATAGTTAAGGGAGATATGCCACCCCAGTCATTAATTCCAGCATTAATGTAGGTGGAATAAAGATTAGGACTAAGATTGGGTGGAACCTGAATGTTCATATGTGGCATAATGATCCTTGTTAAGGAAATCGCAAGCAAAAATAAATCATGTGATGGTGGCAAAAAGTTCCTCATTTTAGTATTAGATTTGGGCACATGGTTCTGCATTATAATTTCTTGAATATTTCCATATTTTTGATTGATTTCCCTTATAACAATCAATGAGTCAATTATTTCTTCTAACGTTTCCCCAATACCTATAAGTAACCCTGTTGTGATTGGGATTTTTAATTTACCTGCGTTTTCGAGAACTCTACTTCTGGCTTTTGGATTTTTGCTAGGGGCAAATTCATGCGGCATATTTTTGCCAGAAAGTCTATCGCTAGCTGTCTCTAACATACATCCAAGACTTACATTAGATTTTTTGAGTACCGATAGCTCATCATAATTCAAAGTGCCTGCATTAGTATGAGGTAACAGTCCTGTTTCTTCTAAAATCAAATTACTTATTTGTTCTATATATTCAGTCGTAGATGAACAATCGTATTTTTTCAACCATTCCTTAAATTCCGGATATTTTTGTTCCGGCCTTTCACCCGTAACAATTAAGGCCTCTGTACATTTTAGACGTTTACCTAACTTTGCTATGTGTAATGCTTGATCTTTTGTAAGAATCGATAAATCAAGGTCCGATAATTCCTTTTTATAAGTACAGTAAGAACAGGTATCTCTGCAGAGATTGATCAAGTTTATGAATACCTTTCTGGAATACGTGATTGGACCGTTTTTACACGTGTCCCTATTTATTTTCGCTATAGTACAAAGTGATTTTGTGTCATATTTCTTAATAAGTTCAAAAATTTCACCCTTTGTAATCGGAAAATTCTGTATTCTCTGTGCAATTTCATTCGTTGTCGACAGATCTATTCCATCCATCTGAGATTTCAATGTCTTATTATTATTGACAAGCTTTATTATTAATAATTTGTTTCCAGGCCTATGCTATTAGCTTTAATTACGTAGTTTAATGACAGTTATATTAAATTGTAAACAAAAAATATAAAACTCACGCGAGTCACAGCCGAATTATTCCGACCATGTCGCATTAGTTTCATAGATGAAATGGATGCTGTTTTGTATCGATAAAGTAACTTCTATCTCGCCACTTTACTACTTTATTTCCTTTTGAATTGAAAGCAGATATTAAGAAACAAAGAGTTATTACAGTACATCCTAGGACAAAACCAAGACCATAAATCGATTTTTGTAAAAGACCGAAATGAGATTGTACCACACTGCATGTAAGCAAAAGGAAAATTGTTACTAAAATGATAGTTAGCAGAAGACCGTCTAGTAAAAAATCACCAAAATAAAGTAAAGTAAAGGGTAAAATTAGAAATGGCTCTAGCAGAATAAAAAAGATAAAAGCTGTAACCATCATTGCGGATTTTTTCTTTTGTAAATGTAATGGGATAATTATTCGGCGCAATGCATGCCATAATGAACTCGGATCCCGTGCCCATAACGCCTGCACGTAATTTTCACCTCTGACCAACCTTAATTTCATTTTTTGTTCTTTTACTCTACGTCCTAGTGCTCCATCCTCGACTAACTCTTGACGAACTTTTTCATGTGTGCCAATTTTTTCATAATTTGTTTTAGATATGAGATAAAAACTACCGAAAAAATATCCAATCTTGTTCTTTGGATTATTTACACGAAGAGGCGAATATCTTGAATGCAGAAAAATAGACAATACAGGTAATGTAAATTTTGTAACTATGTCGTAGCATATGAGCTTAGGGACCAGCGTAAGTGCATCAAGCTCACCATGTATCATTGTATTAACTGCGGATGACAATGAATCAGTTTTGTGCACAGTATCAGCATCAGTAAACAAAAGAATTTCTCCAGATGATTTTTGGTACCCTTGAAAGCACGCCCAATTCTTTCCAATCCAATCTTCTGGTCTAGAAGGAGCCTTTACTGCTATGAGTCGATGATTTTTTTCAGATAATTCTGAAATAATTGACGGGGTCTTATCTGTAGATGAATCATCGATAGCGATTACTTCATAGTTGTCGTAATCTTGCGATAACAAGGACTGTAGACAATTTAATATAGTTTCTTCTTCATTCCTTGCCGGAACAATTATGCTTACTTTTGGTTTTGATTTTATTCTATATCTGGCTGTCCATTCTAATTTTGGAGACTTTGAAATTGACCATGAAATAAAAACAAGAAAATACGTCCAACAAGCTAGGATGCCAAAATTGATTGCTAGTATAATGCCTAGTGCTAAGAATATCAATTGGTACCGTTATTTTATTCGAAATATAGGTTATACGTTTGTGCTTGGATTAATCTGATAGTGATATGTATCACGTCAAAATGAGATATTTATGAGATTCGCAGTTGTTTTTACATTACATTATAATTGAATATCGAAAACCGAATCACACTCCTAA
>JAATVL010000061.1 GCA_014523525.1 Nitrososphaerales archaeon TH703
AGAACATCTCCTTTATATGCAAATCTCCCTTTTCCTCATGAAAATGTGGATTCCGCGTTTCGATTTGCAATACCTCTACTCCCTTCTCCATAGTGTCCTTGTGTTCAGGCGGGGTGATTCCACCGAACTGTTCCAACAAATTAACTATTTCAAAGGGTTCGATGGAAAAACCAGACGAGTAGGTTAATAGTTCTGCCAACTGAATAGACATACAGTGTTCTCCAGAATTTCCTGTTCTGATAACCTCTGTCTCAAATCCAGTATAGTATGATATCATCAAATTCAAGAATTGATTTGTCATTTCAGAAACCCTGCCTAGTTTGGAAAATCTTACACCAGATTCGGAAATCTTTGGTTTGTATATCCATGATACACGAACCATAGTGTAAGGTGTTGTCGATAACGCGATCCCAGACGAAAATATTTTTGCGTATTCATTCACTGCACCAGGAACATAGTTGTCAGAATCAACGAATCCAACATATTTTTTTCCCATCATTTTTGAAAGGATCATGCCAATGAACATCCCTTCTCCTTTACCATTGCGTATTTTATTATCAGAATCAAAAAGATCTGTATACCCAACTTCCTCTAAAGCCTTCACAAGACCTAGATCCTTTTGATGTATGATTACTGATCTTTTTTCTGCGAATCTGTTAAATTGCTCAAAGGCCTGTTTTTCTAGTTTATACCTATCAATTGGTTCTCTAGGACTGTTTGATACGATTATTGTTAAACAATCATGAGGAACACCGCTAAGTACTCCTTCTAAAAGCTTTAAACGTTCTCCTTTTATAGGAATCACAATTGACATTTCTGACTCTATTTTGGAAATGGTTTCATCATCAATGGAACGAATTACTTCAGATTCAGTTTTCTGATGTTTGTTCTTGTGTCCAGAATCCAATTCGTACACACGTTGAACTCCATGTAGACTTACCGATCCAAATCTTTCTGTAAATCTCGGGACATCAAGCTTCATATCTTTGATTCAGTTATGCCATATTTATTGCAAGTCTATATAAATCAATAATTCTTTACATGAAAACTGAGAATTTACGATTTCAAGTCTTCGAGGATTATATCGTGATCCCTGATATATTTAAAAATAGAAAAGAATATCATAATTGGGTACACCGGATTGAGTTTAGTTTGATATTTAAATTGTAATTAAGACAGTAACAGCATTATTGTACGTTGGTTTAGTAAAGTATAGTATTAAGTAAATGTTGGGTACCAGGAACAATTTACTTTTTTCAATCAATACAAAAATATAAGCACCACAAATTATGCTCGGACTTGCTTCAAATCTACACTTCGATAAACAGTGTATCATTTTCTACCGAGACACTATGACTCTGCAATGGTTTTAATTTTTGAGGAAACGAAATCAAACTTCCTGTTTTAATATCCCATTTTGCTCCATGCCATGGACACGTTAATTCACTATTGCTCAATTCTCCCTCATGAAGCTCTGCTCCAGCATGAGTACAGATATTGTCGATTGCATAATAATTTCCGTCCAATTTTGTTACTACGAGCTCCTTTCCGCTAGCTGTTATATGCACCAACTTGCCTTCTTCAATATCTGAAGTTTTTCCCACGACAACCTTTGCCATGAACATAAAGATAATTCTGCATTATTTTAAGTTAATTTTTTTGCTATTTGTCCAATATTTAGATATCTTAATATACAATATTTCAACTTTTTAGTGATAATTAAGAATGAGGCCAGATGACAAAGATTGAATATTCTGATGTACTTGATTCTATTACTAATAAGAATCTGATCTGGATAGATATTCAAAAACCTACCAGAAAAAAATTAAAAATGTTGGAAGGAAAATATCCATTTCATGAACTTAATGTCGAGGATAGTCTTTCCAAAATACAAATACCCAAAATTGACAGATATCAGGATCATATTTTCATAATATTACACTTTCCAACTGTGGATAAAGATAAGAGTATTCCGCGTTCTACTCAGCTTGCAATATTTGCCGGCCCTGACTATCTTATTACAGTACAGCAAGGGGAACTAAAACCAATCATTGAAATGTTCAACCTCTGTAAAGATAATGAAAAACAGAAGGAGACATTCATGGGCTCTTCATCTGGTTATCTATTACATAGTATAATAGATCTTATGGTTGATGATTTGTTACATGTTTTAATGAAACTTGAAGGAAATTTAGATGACATAGAAGATTTAGTATTTGATGAGAAAGTTGCAGTAGCAAGGGACATTTCATTATTGCGAAGAGAGATAACAACTCTTAGGCGAGTAGTTGTTCCCTTAAGGAGAATAATATTGGAACTAAGCAAAGAAATGCAAAGATTTTCTGAAGAAGATCTGACTGATTATTACGATGATGTCAGAGATCATACAGATAAGGTTCTTGAAGTTCTTGAAGAATCTAAAGAAACTATTGAAATTTTCAAGGATACTGATTTCATGTTAAGCACGGAAAAATCAAATAAGATATTGTCTCTTCTTACTATTCTGTTTACTCTTTCCATTCCTGCAACAGTAATTGGTACATATTATGGAATGAATATTAACCTACCAGGTGGTATTATCACTGGTAGTCCAGATTTCTTTGGTCCATATACTTCATTCATAATCTTATTAATAATTGCTATAGTCCCTTCATCAGTAATGGTCTTGTATTTTAAGAAATTGGGATGGTTTGGATGGTAATAATAAAAATATTAAATTATGACGAAAGACTGTAATTATTAGTTACATCTAATCTTAATGTTCAATTAAAGACGTTAAGTCTAAGTTGAAGAATGTTCTTAGAATACCCAGATATGATTCAACTGGTGGTGGAATTTCATCTTCACATGATACCTTCATATTCCACGCATTTATCCAGATTATCATGGCGTATAGAATGTTGAGAAATCTCTTATACTGAGCTGGTACAAGCTCCAAGCTTTCCAAATATTTGTCTCCTAATAGCCACGCCGCCGTAAAATCCAGACATTTTTGACCGTAAACAACCTCGATTTGTTCTTCAATACTCTTTGCAAACTTGAATGGCGTACGGGATACAAAAAAAGGAAAATCAATTTTATCTGGCATAATCAGACCCGGAGGAGACCAAATCGAAATTATTCTACTGCCATCGTTCAACTCTGTAGAAAATTTTCCTACCATCTTTTTTATGATTCTATCGTCAATAGACAAAAAAAGAAATACATTACCATCAGAGATATCTACTCTTCTCATGTCGTTAATGATCACTTTAACGTTTTTTAATACTTTGGTCTTTTCCAATATTTCTCTCACTGCTGTTTTTCTTTTTTCAATTCCTATTGCCCCCCTTACTTTATATTCGATCGACGCGATGTATAATGCATCACTGTTTCCACAACCAAGATCATAAAAAATATCGTTCTTATCAAGACGTGCAAGTTTGAACATTCTTCTTATGACATTATCAGGCAATTTGATATTGTTGCCACTAAGAACCGAACTCGGCAAAGTAGAAATCAATTCATTAATGTTCATCGTATATCACCATATTCGGTAATAGATTATCGATGTATTATATAAAAATGGAACTGAGATAAAACTTCTCTAAATTTAATAGGTTTCAATGAATTGAACTCTGAAAATGTTAATAACAGACGCCTATTTTTTACTATGTGTGAACTGTGATTATTGTGGTCATGTTTATGTAGCACATGAACTAGAAAAGAATAAAGATAGAATTAACTCCCTATTTGACGTAGGTAAGTGCTTGATAATGGGATGTAATTGTGCTAGTTATGTTGACAAAATTGAAAAGATAGACGAAGAACTATTATGAATTCATTTGTTTCAGTTTCTACAAATTCTATGATTTATTTTCTACCGATGCAATGTCCTAAAAATTTGGTAAACCGAACAAGATAAATCAATAACTAAGTGGATATGAAAAATATCAAACTTTTAAATTTAATATTGCCGTTTATCTCCTTGAGTCTAATTTATTCAACTATGCTTATTGGTGTTTATATTTCATCCTTAAATAAGGATGTTGCATGCTCAGATTGGCCTTTATGTCCAAATGGTTTTGCTCTTCCTCCAGAGAAATTCTTCTATGAACACTTTCATAGACTTGTGGCTATTATTGCTGCTATCTTCACTGGAATATACTTAATTTTTCTTAGAAAAAGTTATTGGAGGTTAAATAAATTGGTGGTGATAATTACTACCTCATTGATTATTGCCCAAATTGTTATGGGAATTTTTGTTGTATCGACCAAATTGAATCCTATTATAGTTGCAATCCATCTCTCAACAGCAGTAACAATTTTTTCTCTAATTTTTGTCCTACTTAGAGAATCATATATTGAAATTAAAAGAAAAGCGTAGACCTAAAATGAACAATGATTTTTAATTTGATAATAAAGATTAATTTGCCAGTACTAAAATATGGTGCGACAAGATGTTGAATTTTATATTCGTGGTGGGAAGAATATTAATAGACGAAAAAAATTTTCATTCTTATATTGATTCTAGATTACTATATTTATTAAATCAATTTGGCGCAAGAATTGATAACAGAAGTTATCAAGCAGTCAAGTACGATATCATAAAGAATAGGAAATTGGTTAAAGATGGGATTGAAGAAATAGTTATACAAATTTGTAGGGTATTGATGCCAACAGGATATGAAAAAATGATTTTAAAATATATTCATGCATCAATAGAATTTGCTGAGAAACATTTTTTATATCCATACGATGATGCAATATCCACCTTAGATATTCTTTTCAAAAATTTTAAGATAGGAATTATTGTCAACCAAGATGAGAAGATATTAAGAATCTTGGGAAAATATGAATTAGATAGGTACTTTAATTGTTGTATTTGCTCATATGAAGAGAATAGCGAGCCTGATAAGGAAATTTTTAGATTGATTCTAAATACGTTAAAAAAGAGACCAGGAGAGACTGTACTTGTTGGAGACAGACTTGACACACATATACAACTCGCAAATACATTGGGAATGATTTCGATAAGGCTTACTAAATCTATATTCAGCTTACAAAAGGCTAGAAATCAAAATGAGATTCCAAATTTCACATTAAATAACTTAGGCGAACTTGTCAATACAAGTTTAACGAAGAACCAAACTAAGTCATATATGTAGGCAAGTCCACACCAAATTATTCTTTAATGCTTTTGAGTACTTTATTCATTTCATACTCACCTAATCTATCGCTCGAATCAAACATAGAATGAATTGCCCCTCCACCGTCGCCAGCCTTCCTTGGCACTATGTGTACATGTAAATGTGGTATTACTTGTCCTGCATCTTTACCGTTGTGGATAGCAATTAATGTACTTTGGACCCCTGTACCTTTTTCTATGGGAGGTAGTACTTTGTGTATCAAGTTAAACAGATAGGCCATTTGATCAAGCTCAACTTCTTGTAACTTTGCATAGTGTTTTTTTGTAATAACCAGAGTGTGACCAGCTGTCAATGGAAAAGCATCAAGAAATGCAATTGCATTTTCATTTTCGTCTATTATCTTGGCATCAATTTTCTTTTGAGCAATCTTACAAAATATGCAGGTATCGGCAGTTCTTCCATTCATATTATTTTACGGTTCTACCAAATAATAAAATATTTCTAAATCAGTAGTAGTCCTTCGTGATATCGATACTTATGATGAAATATTGAAAAGTGATGTAATGTGCTTTGCTGCTACATATTTATTTATATTATTATTTATGGTAACCATTGGTCGTTCCTTATCTGTAACAAAACCTATAATCTGTGGATTGAAATTATGTTTTCTTAGATCTTCCAAAATTAGTGGTGCCAAATCTTCGTTTGAAATTATCAAATGACATCCATTCATAGACGCTGTTGAATTAGATACAAGAAATTCATCTGTAGCAAATCTAGCCAATTCCTCATATTTTATTGGAACTTCATTTACTACCATGTGAGCATTTGAAATTGTAGCCAAATTGATTAAAGCCAGAATCCCATCCGAGCCAACAGGAAATACGCTAACAATGTTCGCGTTAGTATCAATTTCCTTTCCAAAGTCAGTACAATACTTTGAAATTATCTTGCCCAAGGAAAACCTTGGTTGGGTTAATGATTTTATTATTTCATTCTTGATGTTAATGTCGATTGATTCATGCTTACCTATGATAGAATTCATTTCACCGATCTGATTTATTGTATAAATGCTCAATGGCGTTAATGTACCAAATTTATCAGTCAATATTAATACCATGCCAGGTTGAATTAGATCATATCTAACTGGTAATTCCTTGGTGGAATGAGCATATGCTGTTGCTCCAAAGAAGAGTTTCCCTAATTTAAGGGAACTATAATCGTCAAGTAATAAGTTATATTTTGCTGCAAACATATCATTATTTGATCTAATCCTGTCCATTAGATTCTCGTCTGGTGCGTCATATATCGGTATTATTCTAAAACCCGAGGTACATCCAAGCAGCAAGAGATTTTCTAAGGCTGATGTTAAGGCAATTGAAGTGTTAACCATCGAATCTGGCTCTTCGTCAGGATCAATTAGTTTTCCAGACGAAATATTGACAGCAGTATATCCCAACTTATTTCCTCTATGTGTGTCAATGTAGTCAACTAGTGCAAATTGTGATTCATACTGTGATGTCGTAGAAAGTACTATTCTTCTTAACTGGTGTTTAGGAGGTTTTTTACCAAAAAAATTATTTAGAAGATGGGACAGACTTTGTTGATCTTCTGCGACTTCATTGTGAATTCTCATTAATGAAATAATTTTCTTGTTTTTCATATCTTCTGAAATTGATTCGTTCACATTGTATGTTCTGCGTGTGATATCGGGGTTTTTTCCGCTGTAGTGGAATGAATCAAACCACGACAAGTTGGCCCATGAATTATGTTTAATTTTTTCGAAAGATTTCCCTAATAAAAAATAATCAACTTCATTAGAGCAATTTGATATCCATCCAATTGGATCAAAGCCCAGCTTCTGATATTTAAATATATTTTGCCAAAAATCATGAGCCAAAAACTAAAACCCCCACTTATCACTCATATCCAACACTAATAATGACTCTTCCTAATCGATAAAACTATTCAAGTATATTTAAGTTAGTTAGCTTTATTAACTTTAAGCGATAAAAAGAATAATAATTATAAGTCTATTTTTCTCAATTTAAAAATAATGCAGATAAACAATGATAACGAGAAAGCACAAGACGCGTTGATGAACAAAATAAGAGATATTGCCGAAGAAGTAGAGTCAAAAGCCGCCCCTGAGATACTAAAATGGGGATTCAAGAAATATGGTGATAAAATGGTACTTGCCTCGAGCTTTGGTGCCGAAGATGTTGTATTAATTGATATGATGGTGAAAATTAATAGGAATCTTACTAGAGTATTTACCTTGGATACTGGTAGACTAAATCAGGAAACTTATGACCTTATCGATAAGATAAGGAAGAAATACGGCATTAAAATTGACGTATATTTCCCAAATGCAAATGAAGTTGAAGAGATGGTCACAAACAAAGGAATGAATCTAATGTATGAAAGCGTGGAAAACAGGAAATTATGCTGCAATATTAGGAAGGTTGAACCGTTGAAAAGAGCCCTAAAACAATTCGATTGTTGGATTACTGGACTTCGCCGTGAACAATCTGTAACTAGAAACAAGACAAAGAAGATAGAGGTTGACACCTTGAACAACAATATTATTAAATTAAATCCGTTGGCCGAGTGGACGAATGATGAAGTTTGGGAGTATATTCACGAGAATAAAATTCCATATAATGAATTACATGATAGAGGATATCTCAGCATTGGTTGTGAACCTTGTACAAGAGCTGTCAAAAAAGGCGAAGATCCCCGGGCCGGAAGATGGTGGTGGGAAATTGATTCTCATAAAGAATGTGGCCTGCATTGGAAAGAAGGTAAATGATTATTTTTGGCACCTAGTCTAATTTTACCACATGGTGGTAAATTAATTAATAAATACATTGAAAAAAATTATGATGATTTGAAGACTTTTGAAGTATCTTCTGACATTAGAAATGATGCTGAAAATATAGCTACAGGTGTCTTCAGCCCGCTTGAAGGCTTTATGATTCAAGAGGATTTTCTGAATGTCCTAAAAGAAGGACGATTGAGTAACAGTATTCCATGGACCATCCCTATCGTTCTTGATACCGAAAAGGAAATTGCAAAGCAGATGAAGGAATTAAGAGTTGTTGTTCTTTGTTCAGGTGGCGAAAAATTTGGTATAATGAATGTAGAGGAAATTTATGGATATGAAAAAGAGAATGTCGCTAATGCAGTGTACGGTACTACTGACGTTAATCATCCTGGGGTAAATCGGTTATTTAAGATGAAAGAATTCCTAGTCGGCGGAGGAGTGGAAATTTTTCATTTGAAAAAAAATGAAATCCAAAAGTTTAGAATGCATCCATCTGAAACACGGTCAGAGATTGTCGGGCGCGGGTGGAAGACAGTCGTAGGGTTTCAAACTAGAAATGTCCCTCATGTTGCTCATGAAATGCTTCAAAAAGCTGCTCTGAACCTCTACGACGGATTGTTTGTCAACCCGCTAATAGGCAAAAAAAAGATAGGGGATTTCACTGACAGTCTAATAATTAATGCCTATGAGTCGTTAATCATGAATTATTTTCCGAAAAACAGGGTATTGTTTTCTACTACCCATACAACAATGAGGTATGCGGGTCCCCGTGAAGCGATACATCACGCAATTATGCGGAAAAACTTTGGATGTACACATTTCATCGTAGGCAGGGATCATGCTGGCGTAGGAAATTATTATCCCCCATTTGCTGCCCAGGAAATATTTAATGAATATCCCGATTTGGATATTATACCAGTTATCTTTCCATCTTTTTATTTTTGTAAGAAATGTATTTCCTATGCTAACGATAAAACATGTCCCCATGGAGTAGAATCTAAAGAAGAACTAAGTGGAACTATGATTCGACAAATGGTAAATTCGGGTAAAATTCCAGAAAAACATTTAATGCGCCCAGAAATATCAGAGTTAATTCTTAAATCAGAAAAACCATTTGTAGTTGAATAAATCTTGATAGGACCAGTAAAACTTGGACTAACTGTGGTAGTATTTTTAATAATTTATTCAATGATGTCAATTAATGGACAGAGCAGTGTTCATGACGTTATAAAAACAAGGAATTCTGAACGATTTGTTGTAGATTATGATGCATCTAATAATTACAGAAGATATCCATTAATTTACAATTTCTCAAAACCCATACCCACCAACTGGCAATTGACTATTCAAAACAATTTATCCTACTTAGATTCAGAAAACGCCAAAACTGTAGTAAAGATTCAAGAACCTCCACCTAGTGAGAAGTTCATAGAATTAGCAATGTTTAGCGAAAAAACTGGAAAATTTTGGGCCGCCGTTAATACAAAAGAATCTGGATATATTAGAGTATATGAACAAGATAGGGACGGATGGTCAAGGGACCAACCAATTTTTGTAGCTCATGCAAACAATCAGGGTTTAACCATAACTAATGGTAAGAGAATCATAGTTGACAAACTGTCAGTAAATGATTTTATTGTTGGATCAGTTTCAATATATGGTAAAGATCAAGTAAATGATGTAAACAATACAAATGGAGGTACAATGTCATTCGATATTCTTTTTGGTAATCCTGCTGAATCTCCATTATACTATGTGCCCTTAATAACGATTGTCGCTATTGGAGCAATCGTATTGGTTCTAATTATTAGAAAAAAACGAGATTAGGTATTTTTTTTGTAATATTTGCATAATTTTGTCAAGTGACAAACATTGCACTTCGGATTCTTCGGTAAACATATATTTTGACCAAATGTAACAAAAGTTTCATTTACTCTGGTCCAATACTTTCTCTCTATTGATTTTCTTAAGACAATTTCAGTTTCCTCAGGCATTTTGGTATTTACAATTCCAATTCTATTGGAAATTCTATGAACGTGAACATCTACTGGTATGGCAGGCTTTTTGAATCCGTACACAAGAACACAGTTTGCAGTCTTTCTTCCGACTCCTGGTAATGTCAGGAGGTCACCTAATTTGGCTGGAACCTTGCCATTGTATTTTTCAACTATTATTTGTGATACTTCTTTTATTCTGGCAGCCTTTACGTTATAGAAGCCTATTTTCTGAATAGCTTTCTTTAAATCAT
>JAATVL010000062.1 GCA_014523525.1 Nitrososphaerales archaeon TH703
CCAACAACAAATGCGACAACAAATGTTACTACCACCACAGAAGTCCCAACAACAAATGCGACAACAAATGTTACTACCACCACAGAAGTCCCAACAACAAATGCGACAACAAATGTTACTACCCCTGCGATTGCTCCAGAAGCAAATCCCATTCTTGACATCCTTAAGAAACTATTCGGAATTAAGTAGGGAAATATTGTAACAAGTCATGAACTGCATTCTTAGTTTCTTTTTCATTTAATTCCTGTTGAATTTTTTTGCTCGAAATTGCATCCATACAATCAAATTGAATTTTGAATAAAGGGAATCCTGAAAGTTAATGACCTGTGAAAGAGTCCGCAGAGCTGCATAATTGACGTGTTCCTTAACTATTATACAGTCATTTGACTCTGCACAAATTATAGAAGAAATTAGGAATAATTCTTCATGAAAGATTATACATTGGGATCAGTATCTATTACACAATTACGAATTACATGAATAATATGTTGATGGTGAGTAAACATATAGTCACGTCAGCTTTAGCGATAGTTCGATCTGAAATCCTTCGCAATATGGGATAATTGTATTTTAGATAAATGCGAAAGTAGAGATTTTCTTAAATTGTATATCCAAATATCTGAGCAATTTTCTACAGTGCAGGTAGAAAACTACCATAGTGCTCATAATTTTATCAGAAATCAAAATATAGATACCATAGTATATAAGAAATAAAAGCATTGTAAAACGATGATATCACAGATGATGACTAGAATTGATTCTATGCTGGAAAATGAATGTGACGACTATGAGTTAGCCTGCATGGAAATAGGCAATAAATTAAGTCAACTGGAGGAACTTTCATTAAAAGGCATATCATCGTTTATTAGAAGCACCTCATCAAAATATCACTTATCAAAAACTCCAAAATTTTGCGATATAGTCAAATATTTACCAATTGACAGTAATATACGAAAAGCAATGATGATTAAACCTATCAAAACTGCATCTGGTGTGCTCGTAATTACGGTGATGGCAAAACCCTACGACTGTCCTCATGGAAGATGTATTTACTGTCCTGGAGGGAAAGAACTCAATATTCCATTAAGTTATACAGGGAAGGAACCGGTGACAAGATTGGCACAAAAATTAGATTATGATCCAAAATACCAGATAATCTCAAAACTAGAACAAGAGTATTCAAGAGGTCATAACATATCAAAGATAGAGTTAGTGATTGTTGGCGGTACTTTTCCTTTTATGCCTGAGGATTATCAACGAAATTTTATAAAAGAATGCTTTGAAGCACTAAACGGTAAAGAATCTGTCTCTCTCCAAAAAGCACAGGAACTCAATGAGACAAGTGACATTCGTTGTGTAGGCTTTACGGTAGAGACAAAACCAGATTATTGCAAGGAATCACACATAGATTTAATGCTTGAACTAGGTATAACCCGGGTTGAGATAGGTGTACAAACCTTAAGTGAAAATGTTTACAAGATTACTAACAGAGGCCACACAATTCAGGATGTCTATCAGTCGTTTCAAATCGCAAAAGACGCCGGATACAAAATTGTGGCTCATATGATGCCTGGATTACCCGGTTCTAATCCAGAAAAGGATCTCGAAGATTTTAAAGAACTTTTTGAAGATTCACGTTTAAAACCTGACATGCTAAAAATATATCCTACGTTACTGCTAAGAGGTACTGGTCTGGCAAAGTTGTACGAAAAAGGAGTTTATAAACCGTACCCGGATGAAGTTTTTACAGATTTGCTACTTGAAATAAAAAAAGCTGTGCCTCCATGGGTAAGAATTATGAGAATTCAACGTGAGATAGAATCAGAGAATATTCTTTGTGGTTATATGAGTAGTAATATTAGGCAAATACTCCAACAAAAATTAAGAGATCAAGGGTTACACTGCAATTGTATTAGGTGTCGAGAGGTGGGACTAAAAAGATTAACAAATTATAGAGATATTAAAATAAGTCCTAAACGAATAGATTACGATTCTTCAAATGGTAAGGAAGTGTTTTTGAGTCTAGAAGATGATGACAAAAATATCTTATTTGGTTTTTTGAGATTAAGAAAATTAGGTAAACCTCATAGGCCAGAATTGAGCGAAAAGGACGGAACTCCATCAGCAATTGTTCGTGAGCTACATGTGCTTGGACAATTAGTAGATATTGGCAACGATAATGATTTTCTTAGTACTTCTTTTCAACACATTGGATATGGTTCTAAATTGTTACAAATTGCTGAACATATAGTTAAAAATGAATTTGGATTGAATTCTATTTCTATAATAAGTGCAATAGGGACCAGAAGGTATTACAAAAAATTTGGATACGAACTAAATGGACTATACGTATCCAAGGAATTGTAATGATATGAAGAGAGAAGTCATAGGCAGAGGAACTTGGGTTGATAAGATCGCTTCTACGATTATTAACAGAGAACAAGAAATTGGAAGACCACTGAAGCTGGTTTCAGTTGAGAGTGGTCTAGGAGCATCTGGTTTTCCACATATTGGCAGTCTTGGGGATGCAGTCAGGGCATATGGAGTTTCCCTTGCCATAAAAAACTTAGGTTACGATTCAAAGTTAATTGCATATTCTGACGACTTGGATGGATTGCGAAAAATACCGACAGGCCTGCCTAAATGGTTAGTTGATTATATTGGAAAGCCCGTTTCTAATATTCCTGATCCTATTGGTCAATGTCATGATTCATACGGATCTCACATGAGCAGCTTGTTGCTTGAAGCGTTAGATAGACTAGGGATAAATTACGAATTTCTAAATGCAGCAAAAGTATATGGAAATGGGATATTAACAAACCAAATAGATATGATTTTATCAAATGCACTTAATCTTGGTAACAAGATCGAGGAAATCGTAGGTCAATCAAAATATATAGAATTACTCCCATATTTTCCAATATGTGAGTCATGTGGAAGACTTTATGTGGCCCAAGCTGAAAAATACATACAAGAAGAAAGAAAAGTAAGTTATATCTGTAACGGGACCAAATTAGGTAACAGTGATGTGAAAGGATGCGGTTATACTGGTGAAGTCCCAATATCAGTTGGCAAGGGAAAACTTGCGTGGAAAGTAGAATTTGCCGCAAGATGGAGTGCCCTTGGTATAAGGTTTGAGGCATATGGCAAGGACATAATGGATTCAGTAAGAGTGAATGACTGGGTGTCGGACGCTATACTGAATTATGCCCATCCCTTACATGTAAAATATGAGATGTTCCTTGATAAGGGAGGAAAGAAAATAAGCAAGTCTATCGGAAATGTGCTTACTCCTCAGGTATGGCTACGATATGGAACTCCACAATCTCTTTTATTACTTTTGTTTAAGCGAATAACCGGGACTAGACAAATAGGTATTGATGATATTGCTACTTTAATGGAAGAATACGACATCTGCGAAGATATTTATTTTGGTAAAACGAAAGAAAAAAATGAGGATAAACTAATTAAAATAAAAGGACTATACGAATATGTTAATCACTTAAAATCAACTGATAAACCATCTCAACATGTTCCTTACATGCTCATGGTTCAGCAGGCATCTTTTTTTACAGGAGCTGATAGAATAAAAAAGATCTTTGATAGATTGCTAAAATATAAGGTTGCAACTCATTTAACTCCGGATTTAGAACAAAAAATCCAATTAGCATGTAACTGGTCAGATGATCACGTATCAACACAAAAATTTGATATTATATTGACTGACAAGGAAAAGATGATAATCAGAAAGATCGTAGATAAGCTTGAAAATGCAGTAGATGGAGAATCGAAGCCTGACGCAGAGAAAATACAACAATTGATATATGAAACTTCAAATCAAAACGAAGAGGAACCAAGAAAAATATTCAAATTGATGTATAAGATGTTAATAAA
>JAATVL010000005.1 GCA_014523525.1 Nitrososphaerales archaeon TH703
ATTTGTTATTCCATGGTCCATAGGGATACAAAGCATTTTACCATTCTTTAGAATCCTTGAGAGTCTTATCTGTCTGCCAATAGCCATTAATATGTAAATAATTTTGCTATCTGACTTAAAAGTGATATGCTTCTTTTATTTTCCGAGTTGAAATTGCATCAGGTGATCTACTCTTTTTGAAGCTAAAAAACCATTTTGAAAATGAAAATAATTTAGATAGAATCCAGTTTAATTAAACAAGATACAATTGAAAAATTAATAACCAGAAAATTTTTTAATGTAGAGCCTCATTTCCCCTTTTTTGGGTTCCTATATCTATTGCCTCGGCAACTGTCGAGATGAAAATTTTTCCATCTCCGGGAGAACCGGTACTTGTAGCATCCAAAATGGTCTTTACTACCTTATCAACTTCTGAATCATCCACAACTGTAGATAGATTTGCCCTAGCAGAAAATTCTGAAGTATATTTTCCGGTGCCACGTCCAGATTGTACTACAGCTTTTGGACCTTTACCCCTGCCCTTTCCGTCTGTTATTGTACACCCCTTAAGTCCTATCTCTTTCAGCTTTTCGTTTAACTCGGGGATTTTTTCACTATGCACTATCGCTTCAATACGCTTCATATTTTCACATAAATATATAAAGAATATAAGGTTTTCAAATATCTTTAAACAAATTAAAAATATAACATAACATTACAGGATAACATTATTATCATAGTATTGCATTTGTAAATTACTATGTCTTGAAAATCCTCATCTAAACATAAAAAGTAACTAAATCAAAATAGATATGAAATTGGCATTTTCAGAAAACAGGTTGAAGACCATATTGAAATAAAGTAATTAATTTTGTATTTGGGCAATACTAGTCGTATTACTTTTTGTAATCTCAAAGTACTGATACTGTGTACAATAACGTTTTTATTAAATAATTCAGCCTGGAATCTAAATGATTAAATCGATAATATTAAAGTAGATAGAAGCTGGAGAAGATAAAGAAAGCTAAAATCTATTTGAATAAATCGATATCTAAAATATTTTTCATTTTGAAAACAAAATCATCAAATGTATTTTGATTCCCTAGTTTGGAAAAACTATTATTATCTAAACTCTGTACAATAGTTGAATTATACATGGATTTCTGAAATGATTGTTTTATTTCACCTACAGGATCTGAAGTACTTTCATTATTTGTGATAGTTTGTTTATTGGTGTTCAATGTATTGTTGGTAGAGTTTCCTTGTATTCTTTCATTAGTAGGACTATCTTCAGCTATAGAATTATTGTTTTTCCCTAGGGTAAGGCTTGAAGGCAATTTATTCTCAAAACTACTTTTAGCAGAATCTTTACCCATATTGGCGGTGTCACTAGTTAACATATCTACAGTTTCTCCAATCATTCCATCTATCGAACCGGATAATACTTGATTTACGGTCTCAGTTATCGATGATGAGGTATCTATGGTGGCTGCGTTAGGCTGTGCATTAGAGGTGCTTGCGTTAGGCTGTGCATTAGAGGTGCTTGCGTTAGGCTGTGCATTAGGCGATAAGTTATTTGTCGTAGATAAGTTTGGTTGCGCGTTAGTTAATCCGTAGTTAACAAATAATACAAAGCCTATGAGAGTTATGATATAGGGATAATATAATTTGAAATTTCTTGACACTTGAACAGGTCAAGAAAATTACTAATAAATTATCAGGTTCACATGTTATGTCTTCAGGGTAAATAATTGTGATCCTGAGGTTCAAAAATTGAACAGGACTCACTCGTGTGCATCATTTTCGCATTTTTGAAATTGGCAGTTCCATAATCATATAATTACTTATATGTGCAAATGAAGTAACGAAGAATTAAATTCATATATTCGTTTTATTGGTGTGTTTAACCTCCTTAAAACATTAACAAATGCAACTGGCCAATTAGAGTTCACCAAACGTAGTTAATATATTCCAAAAGGTGTCAGTCAAAATAATGAGAACTAATTTCTTGCGTGTGAACTGATAATATGGATAAATACGTTACTAATTATAAATATTGTTGGTTGTGCAATGAAAAGTATTGTTATTTATGAAAAAAATAGAGTTGTCATTCCATTAAATGCCGAACATCTCCTTCCAGAATTCCAGATTCATTGTGGAGTCTATCAATGTGCTTTGAAAGACCTTCTTTTGTATCAAAAGGGGAGCCACAATATGCACAGCTGAACTTTGCCTTGCTAGAATCCTTCACATATTCTATAGCTTTGGTATCGATAATACATACCGGTGTTCCATGAAGAACCTCATCTATCGATGAAAGAGCAATTTCCTCCATTTTCCTGGAAATATCCTCGCGTGAAATTATTCCAAGAACTGCAGAATATGCATGAACCATTAACTGCCTTACATTACGCTTATTCATGATTGTAAGGGCGTCTCTTATAGTGTTTTGCGGATTCACTGCAAGGACAGGAGATGTCATTATTTCCCTGAGTTTAATCTTAGAAGGATTCTTGCCCTCAGACGTTACCTTATAAAGTATATCTGTTTTGCTAACCATTCCTACTACCTCGCCTAAGTGGGTAGCAAGCACGCTGCGCTGATTTTTTTCCTTCATTCTCTTTATTGCCTCATCTAGACTCCTATCTGCCTCTAGTATAATTGCATCATTATTCATTATATTTCCAACAGACCATGAAAGCAGCGATGAAATGCTTTCTGAAACTAAGGGACTAGTCATGAATATATTATTGATAGGATATATTTATATATATATCCACAATCAGTTAGACCATTTTTGACAATCTTAGAATCGATTTATAGAATGTAAAATATTAGTTCAATCCAAACAAATTTAAGATTTTTGTTTGGTGCTTTTTCTGACTCTTTTTTGTTTTGCCTTGCGAACTGTCTTTGGAATTTCCTTACCTAAAAAAGCCTTAAGTTGTTCAATATTTTCCTTATGGGTGGTTTTTCGAAAAGGATCAATGGGTATCTTATTTTTTCGTGCGACGCGAATATCTGTTACTCCTGATTGTACTAGTTCGCTCTTAGAATAGCCTCTTCCATTTCTGGTAATTAGGATTCCATTGTTTACTGTCTTCACGATTCCACGCTTCATTGCATCCTCCATAATCTACAGAATTTAGAGATCTAAATTAAAAGGTTTCTTGTCGTTAAGCACGCATTCTATTAACATGATTAAATTTTTGGATAAAATTGATTTCATAAAGTTTCAATTTGAAATCAAAGATAATCTATACTTTGAATAAAATATATTATGTTCAAAAAATCATTTGGGTCAAGGAGCTGAGCGCCGGGGTAGCTCAGCTTGGTCAGAGCGTTCGACTCATAATCGAAAGGCCGCGGGCTCAAGTCCCGCCTCCGGCACGTAATTATTGACATCAAAATGCCATTGCTCAAAAATAAAGAGATATTTATGCCATCCTTTTTCTAAAAATTCATTGTCAATCACATTTGAAATTCTAAAACCAGTTATAGATTTTGTCATATCATTTATATCCAGCCTTGGATACCCGGGAATATTTTTATTGATGATTTTAGAAAGCGCGCTTATTCCTATACCAAGCGAAATCATTATGCCATTCTCTGGCTTTCTCGTTAGTAAAGGGACTTTTGAGCCAATAGGTGTGGTACTTGCTGGTACCTTTGGCAATCTTGTTGGTTCAATCTTAACATATTACCTTGGATTAAAAGCAGGAAGGGCTTTCATATTAAAATATGGAAAATACATATTATTTAAAAAAAGCCATCTTGAACTTACTGAAGAGTTGTTTCAAAAATATGGTGATAAAATTTCATTCTTTTGTAGATTGTTACCCGCAATACGAACTTACATCTCCCTTCCATGCGGGGTAGGAAAAGCTAACTTTATCAAGTTTGCAATTTATACATTTTTAGGATCCCTTGTTTGGAATTCAATGTTAACTTACGTAGGTATCTTATTAGGAAATAACTGGAATAATATAGACAAATATGCAATATATCTCGACATAGTATCAGCTTGCGTAATAGCCGTATTTGTAATTTGGTTTGTTACCAAAATTCGAAGGCGAAATAAAACGAATCAAAAAAGCGAAGTTTAATATGATGATTAAAGAGAAATACAACGAGTCAAGAACCGTTTCGATACATTTTCGATAGATTAATTTATTGGCATTTGACTAATTAACAATACCCGTATAATTAATGAATATTGGCATAATTTCTGATACCCATGATGACTTGTCTAATTTAAAAAACGCGGTTAGGACATTTAATGAAAGAAAAGTGAGTTATGTAATACATGCAGGAGATTATGTTTTCCCTGGCGTAGTAAAGGAATTTAAAAACTTTAACGGCAAACTGGTAGGAGTACTTGGAAACAACGATGGTGAAAAA
>JAATVL010000063.1 GCA_014523525.1 Nitrososphaerales archaeon TH703
CGAAGTAATCCTCTATCGGATTTGTAACCTGATAAAACCAAGATATTTTATTTAATCAAAAATGATATTTAAATTAATAACATCTAAAAATTGAAATATTTAATTGCAACATCAATACCCAAATTAATTATTTTTAGACAATAATGCCATCTGAAAAAACCATTGTCATTATTTGATGTAGACTAAATCTATAAAATAACTCGATAATTAGCTGAAAAGTACTTTTGGGTCCTAATTACAAATTTTGATAAAACAATATTTTTAATTAATATAATTGTGCAAGAAAACACATGGAAATTACTATTATAGAGTTACGTTACCTTATTTCATACTTTAGATTATATTCTCTCTCAAATTCGCTTTCTAATCTCTTCTTTTCAATGAACTTTCTTTCATATATAGTACCAAGTCCGTAGGTATAATCCAACTTCAATTTTGTATATCTGCAGGTTGGATCATATTCTATTTTTTCAAACAAACCTCCTGGAGAATTAGGAGTCGAAGCAATAATTGTCTTGAGATTGGCTTTTTCCGCATATGAAGATAATGCGTGTTCTAGCACTTCTTGTTGTTTATGTCTCAAATAATCTGCCTCATCAATAAACAAATACGCAATATCGTGAACCTCAATATCCATGATATTACTTATTGTCAATATCCTGATCCATGTTTTTTTCAGCCACAAGTCTGTAAATCTAGATTCTAGTTTAAGAAGCGGAAATCTTTTTTCAAACAATTTCTTTAACTTTGCATCTACTTTTTCGGTAGATTCATCACTAGTTCCTGAAACAATGCATATAGATTTGTGATCTAATTCAGTTGATGACAGGATTTTCCAGGCAAGGTACCTGAGCATGAAAGTCGTAAGTCCAATTCCTCTTGCCTTTTTTATCCAGATGTTTTGGTTTTGTTCTAAAGCGTCAAAAATAAATTCTTGAAAATCAAACAATGGATATTGTCTGCCATCTTTTGTAGGCAGAGATATTAAATGATTAAAACAACAATGTCCATTTGTTTTGGTATACTGAGCCCCGTGTAGGTAATTATCCCATATCCAGAACGGTTTGTCCAAAAATACAGACAAACTGTCTTTACCTTGAGCAAAGACTGATGTATCTAAACCTAGCATTCTTCTGTGTCTTCCAAGCCTCCTCTGTTTGCGCTTATAATAGGAGTTCCTAAACAAAGTTAACTTAATAGTCTAGTCTTTTTCGTAACTCAGCATGAAAATTTTAAACCCACCCCATTCTCTTAACTCGTTGACTAGAGGTAATAATGTGCAAAGGTATTGAGTTCTGATGAACTCTTGTCCTTCATAAATTGCCAGTAAATTAAACCACCGTAGACAACCAAATCCCTGGCAAGCATTTCCATTCTTGACTGTAATTTCTTGCTCACTACTTGACCGTTTGAATCTAAATCATCACTTTCATTAATAGAAATACCATATGGCAAGCTCCAGGCATAACACTGTCTTACTGCTGTCCTCATTTGATCCATCACAGTTAAACCCTTTTCATGGGATGAAACTATATACCCAAAGGTTTTACCTGAAAACTCTTTCCAAAAAAAATCTAGAAAATTTTTCATCGTTCCTGACATGGATCCATGATAATCAGGTGAAGCCAAAACAAAGACATTGGCCCAATTTACATCCCTGGTAACCTTTATGACATTTTCATTTTCGGATCTATTCTTGGGTCTGTAGATCGGTAATTCAGTTTCTAACAAATTTAACAGTCTTGTTTCAGTTATATACTTCACAGAAATAATTTCAAGGACGTTTCTTAGAGCATTCGTGCTAAAGGAATTCTTTCTCATACTGCTCCCAATGCCCAAGACTCTTACTTTTTCTTCCGTAGATTCTAATCCTAATGTGGAATATATAAAATATTTTCTTGGATCCGAATCCCTATCAAAATAAAATAACTATTAAGACGGATTAAACCAGATATGGTTTATAGATTATGGCAATTATCATAAGGCCCGATTTGGAATTCACGGATCTATTAAAAAATAACCTAAGATCAAGATACAATGACAGGAAAAAGGATAGGATAGGCCTTGCTCCTATTCATGTCTCAGACATACTTCCGAGCTCTTGTATAAGAAAACAATATTACTCGCGAGTTTATCCAGACGAGGATTCTATCACCGATGAATCCATACACCATTTCGTTAGAGGAGAATCGAGCGAATTTGCAATCACACAGCTTGCAAAAATTGGCGTGGCACAAACAGAATTACTAATGGATGACATAGTCGCGCACCCTGATATAATGGACAATACAGATGGAAAAAGGATAATAATAGAACTTAAGGACACCGTTGCAGGTAAAAGACTCGATATAAATGATTATACTTTTCGTTCCTATCTAAGACAATTACTTTATTATCTGATAATGACAGGTATCGAAAAAGGCATCATTTCAATCAGATATAATATTAGAGAGTTGAGATTGATAAGGAAGGATGAAACGGGAGAGTATTTCTTTAGGCCAAATAATGCAAAACTTCCTGGAGTAGAAAGTTGGTCGGTTAATTTGCCCAGCGATGACATTACGAGAGAAATATTGAGAAATGAAATGGTATTAAGAAAGAAAATACTTGTAAATGCACTAGATAATCATGATGTAGCAATACTTCCTAGATTAATCGAACCATTAAAATCTAGTAAATGTCCAAATTGTCCTTTTTACCGTAGATGTTATGATGACATGGAGAATGAAAGGGCTCGTGATATTGCACAGCAAACTGATATATTTGACATACGTGGTACAGTAGATTTTAGGCCATTCTGATCCAACTAGTATTTTTCCGTGAAAAACTATGCTTGACTAGTATTGTAAAATGATTCCAAGAGTCATCTAAATGGTACATTTTAGCATTACAAAATAGGATATCATCCTTTGTGCACAATTTCGCAGTCTTTATTCACTTCATCGTCATCCATGCTTGTATTAATCCATACCTCATCATTTCCTTCTCCGCAATAAACAATATCCCTAGCATTATCTGATTCTGTAGTGTTCCTATTTGCAGTATAAATTTTATCATCATCAGCCCCACTACTAATTTCATCAACTCCACGACCGCCGACTATAAAATCATTTCCCTGTCCAGAAATAATTGTATCAGGACCGTTACCTCCTAAGATAGTATCGTTGCCTTCCCCTCCTATTATTTCGTCTGCTCCAAATCCGCCTGTTATATTATCATTGCCTGTGTTACCCAATATTCCGTCGTTATTTCCACCTCCATGAATTATATCGTTACCTGCTCCACCCATGAGAGAATCACTTCCGTTATATCCAATTATGTAATCATTACCAAATAAGCCGATTATATAATCAGTGCCCTGAAGACCATTCATCTTATTGGAATTCTTGTTACCTACTAACACATCGGTTCTTTCACTTCCCTTGCATGTTTTTTTGTTCTCATTCTGACACATTATAGTCTTTCCATTTACGATATTAGAATATGATGACAGAAAAAGAATGCATATTATTCCAGATAATGCGACAATCCTAATTGGGTTTAAATGCAAGGCAAAAATTCCCTTCTGAGAATCTAAATATTTTTCTGCCATTAACTATGTTCATTTTAGCGTTGAACAAGTTGTATTTTTTATCAATTGTGAATAAAAGTATACATGTTGATAAAATTGAAGAATTAATATTGTATTACTAAAAAAAATTATTTTTGATTTAATATAACAATTTGCTATAACATTTTATTACAATCAATAAAGTGAATTTTATTAATCATAATTTTTTCCAAATTCAAATAAATCA
>JAATVL010000064.1 GCA_014523525.1 Nitrososphaerales archaeon TH703
ATTCCTGATTATTGAACTTGTATCGTGATCGCAATGAAGGTTTGGGATGCCATAGCGATGATGAGAAATCAATTGAAGATAATAGCTTCATAGCTTCAGTAAGTTTTGGAGCGACACGGAAATTCTTGTTTAAGCATAAACAAACTAAATAATCTAAACCCAATAGTTAAACGATCTAAAAAGGCAAACTACAACTAGATGCCCCTAACCAATTCCAAAACCACAAACAAAAAGATAGGGTATTGAAGGACCCTAGTGACTACTACAGACCAGCAGGCAACTGTTACCCTGTAAATCTCTCTCCTTGAAGAGTAACTCCTAATTTTGTTCCTATTTTTAGGAATGTTTGATGTATTGTTTATAATAGTGTTTAAACTGCGGAGTAATATCCTCAATTTTCATACCATGTACCTTTACTATATGTTCTGTACCATCTTTCCAAAGTTCTTCTTCTGTCATTCCTCTAGCAACATAATCGCATTCAATCACTTTTGCTCCTGTGTCACGACACGCTAATGACAACATACTTTAATTGTTTGTGGAGTTGTGTATATATTTATTCTCTTTATTAACTCCTTAAAGAGTTAACCGCTAATAAGTTTCGACTAAATATGAGTCATACCTTCTTGTTTGGATCCGAATTGTTAACAATTCCTTTTTATTCTTTTATTTCTCATTATATCTAGTTCCTCAAAATTTTAGTAGGTCGCTTTCCATACTTTAATAATGGAGTCTGATATCCGTTCTCTAAAAGAAGCTGATATAGGAGAAGCAGATAGGGTAGCCAGGCTGTCGTTTGGCACATTTCTTGGACTGGCTGACCCTATGAGTTTCTTCGGTGACGCTGACTATATACGTACTCGATTTAGGGCTGATCCCTCTTTATCTTTAGCTGCAGAAGAAGATGGAAATTTTGTGGGATCAAACTTTATCGCAAATTGGGGCAGTGTGGGAGTATTTGGGCCACTTACAGTCCATCCCGACTTTTGGGACAAGGGCATTGCAAAACGTTTGTTAGATAAAACAATGGAGATTTTTGAACGACTGAAAACTAAACACATTGGAATCTTCACCTTCTCCAACAGCCCTAAACATGTCCACCTTTACCAAAAGTACGACTTTTGGCCCAGGTTTCTTACCGCAGTAATGTCAAAACCCGTCAAGTCAGAGTACGCAATGAAAGATGGTCAAGAGATGATAAGTTGGACCAAATATTCCGACATGCAAAAAGAGAGACCATCAGAGATTCTTAACAACTGCTATTCTCTAACAGATTCGATTTATGATGGGCTAGATCTCAAGGTTGAAATACAGTCTGTAGCAAATCAGAAACTGGGAGACACAATAATGCTAACTGATAACAAAAGCAACAAGTTGTTAGGGCTAGCCATATGTCACTGTGGACCGAAAACCGAAGCCGGAAGTAATACATGTTACGTTAAGTTTGGTTCGGTGACAGCAAGTGAAGATAGATCTAAATCTGCTAATTTTGATGAACTTATTGAATGCTGTGAAATATTTGCGGCGTCTCAAGGGCTATCTAAACTTGCTGCCGGAGTTAACATCGGTAATTTGGACGCCTACAGGAAAATGATTTCCAAGGGTTTCAGGACTGAATTCCAGGGCGTTATGATGACAAAAAATAATGATCCAGGATATCATATTGAGGACGTCTATGCAATAGATGATTGGAGATAGATAAAAAGTAAAATTTATCATAGGAACCGCCTACAATTGCGGAGTATGACTCTTACAGTTTGGGTAGACTGAACTCCATAAACTCATCAAGGAAATAAACTCTGGTAAATTTGGACTGAGTCTCCAGTCATATGTTGGTGCTGGATCCGAATAGTTAACAATACGCATCCCGACGGGCTCATAAATATTAGTTTCTTAGAGACTACAGTCAATCAACGGTTGTTACTATTCATAATAATTCTTAAGCATTTTTTATATACAAAATCACTTAATAGCTTCGTGATATATCAGAAGGGATATAGCAAGCCATTAAAGATAATCACAGTCTCATTCTAGAAACTTCATAGAGATGTCTTAATTAAAATGTTATATGCAGTATAAGGGATAAAGAGTAGGTGAGCAAAATTAGAAAGGGCATAATTCTAGGTCAAACTTTAGCTAAAGCAGGATTGACTGTAAGTGCCATTTTAATATTAATCAGTGGTACCTTATATGCACAAAATTCTAGTATGATCGGAAGTAATTTAGTTACGAATAATCAGAATCAAATTGATTTGTCAAAAGTTGCTACCAGTACTACAATGATCACAAATGAAACTGCCTTTGTAGGAGGATTTGATACTAAATATAACATCACTGGTACTCCATTGAACATCAAAGAGTCTAAAGACCTCATAATTTCATCAATAGTTCATGATTTCGCAAAATCATCCACTGTAGGTTATGTAAAGAATTCAAATTCAGCGTCAAATTTATCAGGAAAGACGGAGATAGGAAATCCTTTTGCTAGCAATGAACAGATAACTCAAAGGATCCAAGAGTTGTTAAGTAAATCGATTGAAAATGCTACCAGTTCCAACACAAAACTAATTGAGATAAAGTGTTTATTTGGTAACAGCCTGGCTGCGTTTTCATGCTCGTCGTTTCCATTATTATAGTGTGCTTATATTAGCGTAAATGGCACAAAGGTTATCATAAATAGTACTATTACACCTCCTCCACCAAGTATGAATGCTGGATATTCTAACAATCTATTCCGTGC
>JAATVL010000065.1 GCA_014523525.1 Nitrososphaerales archaeon TH703
ACTTCCAAGTAACATTCTTTTTAATCCTGACATGCCTTTAGACCCAATAACAATCAAGTCCATTTTCTTTTCTTCTGCGTATTCCACGATAGCCTTTACTACAGAAGTACTGCTAATGACAACATCTGTCCTAACGCTTATATTAGTTTCAGAGGCCTTTTGTTTCACTGCATCTACATATTTCTGTCCTCCTTCCATAGCGCTCATCACAGTTCCTTTTAGAGGACCTGGCAATCTTGCTGTATCAACGTCTTCCAAATAGTCATATCTTATATTAGAAGGGATAACGTACAATGCAGTCAATTCTGCTTGATGTTTTTTCGCAAGAACTATTGCCTGATTTCCTGCATTTAAAGAAGCTTTGGACCCATCCACTGCGACTAAGATCTTCTTGATCGTGATATTTTCCTTAGTCAATAAACATGTAATGCGTCTATTATTATATAGGCCTTTAGTACAGGTAATTGAGTCTCATAGAACAGCAAAACATAAAGAATGAATGGGTAACGTTAAGAACGGTGATGCTAAAATGATTAGCAAAAGTTCTATTTATAAAAAAAGTAAACCTCACCCTGCATAGATGATTTTATGAACTCGGAATGAATACTATGATTATGTCCAAGCTCAAAAAAGAGTTGTCACCAGAGCAACGTGAAGAACTACTGTGACATGAATGGTCATGTGCTTTCAAGTTTGTCAATCCTAAACATAACAAAAATATATCCTACTACACATAAATTAATTGTACATTTTTAGCGTGAACTTATATGAAAATACTGATGGTTTCAACGGAATATCCTCCTATGAAGGGTGGTGTTGCACACTATTCTCAGAAGTTGGTAGGTTCCTTAAGGAATGAAGGGTTGGAGGTTTCCGTCGTCTGTAACGAGCATGGGAATGGAGACTTTATGGGCATCTCACCATATAACCGCCACAATTCAGATGTTGTCATAAAGGCAGTAAAAGAATTCAAACCAGATGTTGTTCATGTCCAATATGAACAGGGACTGTATGGATTACATCTGGATCCAATAAATCCTAAAAGGACAGGAACAACCATAGAATCTTTTTACCACGATTGTAAGCTTCCCATCGTTACCACTTTCCATTCTGCTTACACTTTTAGTCAGTGGATGAGATTGATAGTTCCTTCTAGTGGAAGATTTGGCAGGATAGGAACATTTTTACGAGCAACGTATGACTATTGGACCCATCTTCTAAATTACTCCTCATTTAATACTCTCAATAGAGGTAAAATAGGTCCTAACAGAGCCGGAATTGTGTTTTCAAAATATCTTCAGAATCTAATACCAGGAAGCTATTTGATATATCATGGGTCAGAACCAAGTGTTCCCCCTCCGACGGACAAGAGTGAAGTAAGAAAGAAGTTTTTACTTCCTGAAGATGCCAACATTGCCCTTGCTCTTGGATTTATGACAACAACCAAGGGATGGGACATGATTAAAAAAATGAGGGTTCCCAACGACTGGAAAATTGTCATAAATACTTCAAAAAATCATTACAGCAAGGAAGGAGTGAAAAAAAAGTTTGAAAATGACGGTGTAATCGATCTCAACAGAGGATTTCTCGATGACAGAGAGCTGTCATTGCTCTTGTATTCAGCAGACGCACTAATCCTCCCATATAAAGTAAGTTCTGGTTCAGGTGTAATGTTTGATGGGTTAGCTCATGGACTTCCATTCATTTCGAGTGACATTCCTTTTTTTAGGGAATTTTCAGATATTGGATTGGGAATTTCAGTGCGCCGAGATCCAAATCAATTTTCAAGGGCGCTTTTGGCACTGGAACAAAATTTGGAGCGGTACAAGAATACAGTGGAAATCTTTAGTAAGAAACTGCTTTGGCAAGATGTAGCAAACAAGCATATTATTCTGTATAATCTGATTGATAATAATCCCAACTCTTCAGTTTTAAAGAAAAATATGTTCAGTTACTAATTCAACATTGAATACGTTAGAGTTCACATTTATTCAAGAATTCGAAGATTCAACAGAGCTAAAAATAACCAATGAATAACTCTGTGTCTTGACAGGAATAACGGTAAATGAGCAGAATTAACTTAGCAAGATTTTAACGTGAGCACAAAAATTTTAAAGTATGTAAGCTGCATAGCTCTATGAATAAGCAAACTTCTATTCCAAAAACGCTTGTAATATTTCCAACGAAAAACGTAGAAAATACTATAGAACACGTCATCAAAACTGCAAAAGGAAGCGCACATGATCCGGTGGTAATAGTAGTTGACGCTTTTTCAACAGATCGGACAGCTGAAATAGCCCGTAGTAATGGCGCTAGAGTGATTGAACAAGATGACAGAATCTTTCCTGCAAAAGGGATCGCAATGAAAAAAGGACTCAGGGAGGCAATTAATATTAATGCTGAGATGGTACTGTTTCTTGACTCAGATATAAAAAATCTCACTCCAGAATGGATAGACAAACTGGTGGATGGGTGCATGAATTGTGATATGGTAAGGGGTTACTACCAAAGACAAGCTCGAGATGCTCCGGTAACAAAGCTTATCGCAAAACCTATGCTCCATATATTTTTCCCAGAGCTATCACATTTTGAACAGCCATTAAGCGGAGAAGTATGTGCAAGAACTGACGTATGGAAAAGTCTATTGGAGCAAAATCCGCCTGATGGATGGGGGATAGACGTATGGTTTTTAATCGAAGCTGCAATGCTAGGTTACCAAATTAAAGAAGTATTTCTGGGGCATAAGGAGCACACTTCGTTTGATGAGTATCGTGAGGATGTAGGGAAATTGGCTAAAATGGCCGAACAGATAGAATTCACAATAATAAAAGAAGCTTTTAAGCATAAAAGAATTGATTTACATAA
>JAATVL010000006.1 GCA_014523525.1 Nitrososphaerales archaeon TH703
AGGTATTGACTGTGACATTTTAAATGCCTCTTCAATTAAGGAATAAGCAAGAGATGCAACAAGCACGCCGCTGCCAAATGCCATTATAAATGCAATAGTTTTCTTGGAAAGCCTTGTAGTAAGTGCCAGTAGACAGCCTAATAGTAGAGGTACGCAAACAACAAATCCCCAAAGCAAAGAGCTTCCGATACTTGATGGGTCTACTGCTATGTAGATTATCAGCTCCTTTTATGTATATTTTTTCCTTGTGCTTTCATACATAATATGTTACAATATCCATAGTCTGTCTATAAATGCATTTATGATTTGTAATATATTCAGGTATGCATTGTTAATCGAGAGCTGTCCTATTCACATAACTTTTTATTTCTAGCATAAGTTTCTGCTTTGAAGAGTATTTTAGCTAAAAAATTCCTAATTCCAGCCTATAATATGTCTTAAATTAGATTGGGAATATATGTTCTCTTTTATGCCTAAGATATAGCTTAAAACTAACGCTACTACAAATTGAAATTGAAAATAAAATAAAATAAAACTCATTTCCCAATTAGACAACTACATTAAGTCTTAAAGAGGTTGGTATAAAAAAGAGATTGTGGACATATATGCAATATATAAAAATAGGAACGAATATGATCAAAAAATAGGAACGAGATTTACATCTGGTAACAAAACTAATTACTTGGAAAGAGAAAGTTCTCCTCATTCAAGCATATTCAATTACGATGAAAATCATAAATATGGTGAATATTAGAAGTATTATCTTAAATTAAGAGTATATAGCATAAGAATATTCTTATATAAGACTTCCATAGTAAAGAGTTATGTATAAATCTACTTAAATAATACTTCATCGAATATAAACAGTGATTGGGCTTGAGGTAAAGCTTGTTGAGCAGAAGCGAGGTAAATCTACTACTGAGAACTTGGTTATAGCGTACATCTGGGGCGCCTAGAATTTGAACGTAATTCTCGATCCTGACATAAAGGCCAATTTATCCGTAGATGAAAGTGAAAACGTTAGGGGCATTAATCATTCTCAATTTAGGGAATCAAATAAACAATCAATAACATTCTATGATCCAAAATAAGAGCTGAAAAAATTGACTACGATTATACTCATCATTTTAATTCTAGCAGGGTTGGTATCTTTCCTTATGATAGGGTTTAACGTTACTAATTCGACAAGAGATGGAAATGGTAACGGCGGCAATACAACGACATCAAATAAACAGACAAGTTCAGGCCTAGAAGAAGATAAATTAGGAGAGATTACGAGTGTGCCGAAATGCTTAGGCTCAGCACTCTGTCCAGACTAGTATCCACTAGCATCCAAGTATTCTATCATATTCCCTTGAGTAGATCCAAGCTATTAACAATCGACGTCTTGACGGGCTCATAAAATAACGTTTCTTCTAATTTATTTCAAATTCTACTTTTAGAAATTAAGCTCCTTTTGAATATTAATACATATCTCCTTGATAGTCACCTTATACCAGCAATAAGTAACGAGCTTCAATCACAATGAAATAATGTAATTAGTAACCATGAAAGTGATCTTCAGAATTAAATGGTGGGAGCTGGTTGTATGATGAACAAGAAACAACCAATTAACCCACCCGCTGGCTGAACTTGGAGGCGTTGTAATTAAGTGTTCATTGAGCACTAAAACGATTTACAAAATAAAAAATATAGACATATATTGACTATTTAGAAAATATAGTCAAATTTGGACTAAATCTGGATAAAAAGAAAAATAGTTTTACTTTGTTATAACAATCAATGCAATTAAAGGAAATTGGCCTTCAATTATGTACCTGTACGTGGATCGAAATAATGACTTGTATTGGAATTACTTTTTATCTTTTATATATTTCAGAAAATCGTCTTGCTCTAATCACTATTTTGGCTTTTTCCCCACTTATCGGATTCCATTTTGCAGTATCAAGAACAATCAAGGATGAACACTGTGTTACTTGTGGAGAATCAAATTAATCATCCATAACTATAGGAGTTATTAAAAATTGTAGAATTATTGTTATAATAAATCATAATTTGTATTTAGATTATCTCTGAATTATGTCAACACTCTATTCGCTCATTTCAATCAAATTAGTCATTTCTTGAACGTCCCACAATAACATCATCTCACTTGCTCCTAATAGATGATCACTCCCTGTCAAACTCCATTACCATTATTTAGTGATCTTATCATGCGAATTAGTGCTTCTATATCAGTTTTATTCAAATTTTCAATATCATCTATTTTTTCCTTTATCATGGACTTCGTTTCCTCCACAAGTCCCACCTTGGTTGGCTTGATTTTCTTCTCCACGAATTTGGAACTAACCAAAGCGATAACTGTCCATATTATTCCTATTGCTGAGAACTGAAGTATAGCGGAGATCACCCTACCTAGAGGTGTGACGGGATAAAATTCACCGTAGGCAACAGTCGTCAATGTTTCCAGAGCCAACCATACGGCATCATTCAAATTTTTTACGTTTGCGTGGCGGTCTGAAGACTGTACTTCTGAAATATAGAACCCAAAACCTCCAAATATTATAGTTACTACAGCTAGGGAAGCAAGTAATACAATCTCACTACCTTTCATCATTAGTGCCAGATTATACAACCTGATGAGCCTGAATAGTGCAATAAACCTTGTTGTCCGAATTGTCTGTTGAATTACCGGGGACATGTCAGCGTATCCAAAGACTATAAGTGGTATCAGGGCAGGAAATTCGTACCAATGAGCAATAACGTACTTCAATCTGTTGTCTGATTCCTTTATCCTAGAATAGAAATCAACTGCTAATATTGCAGTGACAAACAGATCAAAAATGTAAAGAGTCCATAGCTGATTTTCAGAAAGTGGGTATAAGTACGTAGCAAATACTACTATTATAGACGCTATGGTAAGAACAGCCTCTGCCATGTTGACTATTTTACTCTTTTGAAGATTGAGGAACTTCACAGCTACTCGAATAGTTGGTAGGCAATATTAAGGATATGGCTTTTATCAGGCTAAATCTAAGCGGAAACATCAGCTATCTTACGCCTGAAGTTGTCGAGTACATCTTCTGTTCCAATTTTCCTACACAAGGTGAGGCGACAGAGCCGAACTTGTGAAGAATGACTGACATTGTACTGGGACTGTCACAATGTCTTTGAGTCGTGGTTGGCATTCAGCCCAAAAATGAAAAAGGGTGAAGTCAATATCTATATTATCATCTTTTGTTATTATCTTGGAAACCTACACGAGGTATTTTTGATATGCCAATATGAGTGCAGTAATTCTGTAAATATTGGATCTTACAGAATACATTTTGTGATTTACGCGCGCTGTATAATCAACCAAAGTTCTATACTTGAGTATCGAACTTAACCTTAGATTGAAACAAAACAACTCCTTCATTATACTATTCTAACTCGCTATGATATTAGTCCTTTTATGGGTTTAACACAGTTAACTTAAAAAGTATGATTAGCCATTATGTGTTATGAATAG
>JAATVL010000007.1 GCA_014523525.1 Nitrososphaerales archaeon TH703
AGCTGTGTTCTCTAGAATCAATTTTAGACTATTGCATGTTGAGGATTTAGCCGTTTATACTGCATTCTGAACAATTCCACAACTTCAGACACGTCTTCCTCACTCCTAATCCATTTGCTTACCCATCCGGATTCAGGTAGAACATGATGTGGTGAAGCACGACCTGACTCAATGAGCTGATTCCTGACTTGCATTGGAAAGGGTAGGTCCGCCAATTTATCGCCATGAATATGTCCCATCTCTCTTTTTCCTATACGAAATTCAGTCCCGCCAAAGCGATGAGGACCAGTGGTAACTCCAGGCCAACTCAATATTTCTTTGCTAATTTTCCCTAGTATCAATGATTCAAGACCTGCGTAGAATTAGTCCCACAAATCAAATGTTATGGATGAGCCTCCATTTGGAAAGGTACTTCATAAACTCTGCCATACCTGTTAACGATGACTGTTACTCTATCATTTACCATTTTTTTCTTTCTAATATAGGATGATATCTGTGAAGGACTCTCTATCTTATTTCCGTCTATTTCTTCGATAATGTCTCCTCTTCGCAATCCTGCATTATCTGCCGGACTATATGGCTCAACGTTGACTATTAAAGCTCCACGTACTATTGGTAACCTGTAAAAGCTAGCTATTCTAGGATTTAATTTTACTGTACTTATACCCAGCCATGGTCGTGTGACATGCCCATTCTCTATCAAGTCGTTTAATATCGATTTTACTGTATTAATAGGAACCGCAAACCCAATTCCTTGTCCATACGGAATTTTTGCTGTGTTTATTGCTACTACTTCGCCCTTTGTGTTAATTAGCGGACCGCCTGAATTTCCAGGATTTATTGCTGCGTCAGTTTGTACTAACTCCAAGATTCCATTTTCGAATTGTACGTTTCTGTTTAATGAACTGATAATTCCAGCGGTTACTGTTGGTCCCCCAGTTAGCCCGAAGGGATTACCCACTGCCATGACTATTTGTCCGACCTTAAGCTCTTCAGAATTTCCCAAATTCACAGGTTGAAATTTAACAGCATCATTACTGTTTATCTCAAGAGGTTCAGCCCTAACTACAGCTAGATCAGTTTCATCGTCTGTTCCTACTACTTTTGCACTTACCTGTTTTGAATCCCCAAGAGTTACTCTTAATCTATCAGTCCCATCTATCACATGGTTGTTTGTGAGTATATGTCCTTTATCATCAATGATTATACCTGACCCGACGCCTTGTACTGGAAATACTCTGAATAGCTGGTCTTGCATCATCCTAACACTGGCAATGTTGACTACACTCTTACTGACTTTATCGACTGCATTTACAATAGATTCTTCTGACATTGGTATCAATTTACAATCACTTCTTCAAATATTATATCGGTCATACGATATAATATATAGACATTAACCTATTTATATATATCGTATATGCAATATGATAAGTTACAATAGGTTAGTTCCTTGGTTAGAGACCAATAAGATAAAGCAGTAATAGATGAATTGAGTTTGGAACTTTCTAAACATTGCTAAATCCTTAAGTAAAGTGACTCAGTAATTCATTTTTAGATAAAATAAGCCATGAGGAAAAATAAATCCCAGTTGCTGTAGTAACAGGCAACTCTGCTGGAATTGGCCTAGCAGCATCGTTGGCACCGGCTATGACTTTTAAAATAGACTTTATTGAAACTAGATGGCTTCATTTACGCATTAATTATTTTGTGATAAAAATGAATGCAATAATTCGCATATGATAGCGGGTTTCTCAACAAAGGGTGCATGGCCAGCATCTTCTATCATCTCAACTCTGTAATTCTTAAAAACTTGTTTGAACGGCTCACTATACTCTATTGGTATCAAGTTATCGCTTTTGCCCCATATTATCAATGTAGGGATATCTTCGATAGATTTTAATCTTGATAAGTCAATTTGCGTAGTAGTACTATTTTGGTAAGCTGATTCAAATGGATATTTTGCACCAGGTGAGTTAATCCTTGTTATAAAAAAATTGATAATTACAGGCAAGACTTTCCAGGGTTGAGCCACCATTTGTTCAAATACATTCCTTACACTATCATATGATGGATATTTAGCAGCGTTAAGGTATTGCTCAAGTAGAGGTGTTGGTCCTTTCAGAAAGCCCGAAGAATCTAGTAACACAAGCTTTTCTATCAGTCCCTTATTTCTTATAGCAAAATCAACAGCTATATATCCTCCTAGTGAATGACCTACTAATGTGATTTTTCTATCATCACCACTTAGACCAATTTTCTCTATAAATTCTAGAATGAATTCTGAGAACTGTTCAATGGTATAATTAACATCTTTTGGCTTGTCACTTCCTCCAAAACCAATTAAGTCAACGGCTATCGTGTGATAGTACATTGATATTGCATCAGGAATATCTAACCATCTTTCAGCCGATGAACCAAGACCATGTATAAACAAAATGTGTCTATCAGAAATACGGACGCCTTGTTTTGATTCCAAGTATCTCATTTTAATATTATTATTTAGTAGTATAGATTTGTCTTCCATTGGTATGTGGATTTATCTAGTAATACCTTTTATATGCGCATCTTTTCTCAAGCATTTCGATTGATTATCTGGGAATAGAGAATATTAAGATGAGTTAGATTGTCATATTTCCGATTATTTTTAATGGTCTATCAGACATAATGCAGCATTAATAATCTTATTAGTATATTACGATTGGTTTTATCAATTTTCCAAATCTAGTTGAAATAGCACAAATTAGAAATATAATATATATTGTGTGATTGCATTAGAGGCTTAGCATCTTAACAAACAAGTTACCTTTAATTCCTTGCTAGTCATAGAAGATATGCGTATGCAGAAGAGTGATGTAATATGGCTGATGTCTATTATTTCTCTATCTATTGGAGGGACATTTGCAATTATTTACGTCATTCGACATTTCACAGACTATTTTGAAAGAAGAAAGAATAGATAGAAACCAAATTCTCCGTATTAACCTTTAAATCATTAAATTTTGAATCTTCTATTTATTTACTAAATTGTGGTATCAATACCATACAAATTCGGTGCGATAATTAAGCTTTATACTGGGCTTATTAAAAAACTGGCACTCAACTTAATTTTGGTATACTGGCCAATTAGTTAACTAATTATATATTTCATCTTCTCATAATCTATAATCACAAATATGAGCGCAAAAAAAGGTACTGAAAATAGGGACTTGGTTATTTGTAACAATTGTCTGTGGGCCGTATCCCTGTTAAAAGGTTCCCAAGTGTTTGATTGCTGTCCTGTATGTAATGACAAGGATCTAGAGGTTATCCCTATTGAGGATTATGAGGATTATAAACTAGAAATAAACCAAAAAAGAGGTTTGAGCATAGAGTTTACTGGTGAAGATTAATTCATCAAGCTTGATAGCTAGCTTTTATTTTTATCTAAACGCCTTATTGTCCTAGATTCTAGCTAATCTAATGAATATTTTCACAATACTCATGTATGGTAATAGAATTCTAATATTGTACGAAAAAAATTTTACTGGTTGTCGTATTTGTCGTATTTGTCGTATTTGAACTATTTGTGGTTCTTTAAGCCAAACAGCTAAAACTGTAAGTAGTTGTGAAAAAGATCTTTCAACAGAGATTATC
>JAATVL010000066.1 GCA_014523525.1 Nitrososphaerales archaeon TH703
CCTTTAATCTTTCTTTATAGCATTCTTGGCAATTGTACCTTTTACACTTATCTTTATTATGTCTAGTCATTTTAATTTTATATTTCCTTTTATTAATTCTGGATTCTTTTTTTGATAAATTAAATCTGTGCCTAGCAATACCATTGAAACAATAACGATAAACTTTATTGTATTCATTTTATTTTCTCACCCACATAATGAGTCCCGCTATTAATGCTCCTACCAAGCCAATCATAAGGCCCATTGTTATTATCATTTTATCTCACTTTGTCAGGTAATGCATGCATTCTTGATATGTGTCAAGTTTTGATTCCTGAGATTCATATCCTTCATATCCGTATGCTATTTGCCAAGCCGTATAAATCGATAAGCCAATAACGATACTAATTACAGTAAAGGTAAATATAATAGCACCAATTCCAGCATAGTCCCTATTTACTTTTACATTGATTAATTCTTCTTTGATTGATTCTTCATTATAACGATAATACGAATCTTCACTATCTAGATAAGCCTTCATTTTTATTTATTCAATCTCCTTTCTCTTTCTCTAATTGTTTCTTTTTTTCTTCTAATCTCTTTATTTCATCCTTTATCCTCTGTTCTTCTCTAAGTTCTTCTTCATCCTTCTCCCTTTCACCATCGGCTATACCTTTCACTCTAGCCCCCTCCTCCTTACTCTTTGGTTTAATCTCCAATTCCGATTCTGGTTTGTAGCGTAGTGCCATAGCACCGGGTATTATTAAGAGAAGGTTCCCAATTATACCAAGAACTATCAATACTATCCCTACGCCCCTGTGATGTTTTGTATTGACCAATGGCACTACGATACCAATAAAGGAAACAACGGCAACCCACAGACCTAGTGAGCCTATAACGGCACTCCCCAATATGCCTAGTATTAACCCAGCTATCCCCATTAATAGTCCTATACTTTGATAACTTTCCATTTATTTGGTCAACTCGTTGTTAAGTGAGTTACCGTAATCAGTAAGTAACTGGATTGACTTTGTTCCAAATAGGTCAGTGAGACTTTGAAACTCAACATACAAGATGCTATTTCTTCGGGAAATAGAAAAGTTTTTCGGCAGCAAATAAGAATTTGCTATTTACCTCGTTAACTCTATGAAGAGGAAGATACTCCAGAGATACCCAGTGCTTACAATTCAAGGTGAAAGGGATTAATTTTAACACCTTTCTGCGACATTACTATGATTCAGTAATGCAGCAACAACTTACATCAATACTGTGATGAAATCAAGGTTAAGAGTTCAGCAAAGTTAATTCACGAATTTATGTTTGGTCATTAACTCAAGATTGCCGACTGGCATCAATGAAAGTAAGGCACACAGATAGAGGTTCTGAAAATTAAATTAGAACCAGAACCTCAAGTGCCAGACTATGGTGGTATTCACGGCATTATTTTATGTTATTATTTCCACTTCTAGCCAGATAGATAATGTATTTGCAAAAGACGCTTAAAAATTATTACAAAAGCGGAAAATCCAAACACTAATCAATCAGTCGATACTAATCCTTGCCTTCAATTAACATCAACCCACTGCATTAATTTTAACTTCTTTACCTACTAATTTTCTTAACTGTTTGTAATGTTCAAATATAATCGACATAAGGATTACATGAATTAAAACAGGTCTACAAGCCATAGTTCCCGCAGCATTATACAATCGTGAATAAGAAAACATTTCATCAAATATTTTTCTGTCTTGCGTATCTAACAATTTTCTAAATGGTCTCCATTTCCATCTTTCCATTTCTGATGCAATTCGATAGGAGGGAATTGTTCGACCCATAAACACTATGGGCAATTATTCAATTTAAAATCTAAGTCACATTTGGGACAGGGGGTAATGACTGAATATTTAATCAGAACAGTCTTAATTCCTCCATCTTGGCTTTACGGAGTTGGTATCTTTTTTGATACATATTTTGAACCCCAATTTGTTCACAAAAGTGTATCCTTCAAAGATATAATGCTGAAAGATGGTTGCATTTGTTATTCTGTCAAGTCAGGTAATTGCGTCAATGCAATCACATGATGTTTCGATGTTCTAACAATTGATTAAGGAGATGACATTTCACGGTGTGTTATAGGTCCTCTTTTTCAAGACATCGTATAATGTACTGGGTATACAGGACAACGGATAGATGATGGGGCGCATTTACGCTATTAGCCTATTTGTGTGCATCATAAAACTGATTTTTGATGTGCATATATCAAGAACAAAACTAGTATATTGTTACTGCATTCTCGAACTATCTACCGCGTCCATGATAACTTGTGTTGCGTGTACTCCAAACCTTGCCCTACAATAGTTTTCATTTTTCAGCTTTGAATCAAGCCTGTTTGTCCTTATCAACTGTGAAACCCTATTTACTGCAGCAAGATAATTCCTTGCAGATACCCAAGTCAGTATGATTGTACATTTATCGCAAACTTCAACTTTAGCATTGACCCCATATATTTCACCACAAAAAACGCATTTGTTATATACTATTGACTTACTAGTCCTTGGAGCATTAATACCAAAATGAACTGTATTAAAACACTCAATACATAAGTGCTGGTTACACGTTGAACATGTGTGGTATTCTTCATGTTTACTACATCTTTCACACACTGTCATTTCTTAGAAGCATCATGCAAGACATCATTATGAAGCCATTGTCATGAATTAAAATATTCATGAGTGGGCTTCGAACCCATAAGGTATACTTGGGGATTCATACAATTAAATTTATTTTATAGAATGTCTCCGGTTGGTACGACTATGCTTTAATTCTCTTCTAATTAGCACTTATTATGATATAACCACCTGTGGCTAAGTTTAACTGGCATTACTTTGGCGAACTATCTTCAATTACTTTGGCACATTTATCACAATATTTCTCTAATATTACCGCTCCTTCGGTACTGTACTTGACTAGCTTGGTTGCAAGTTCTCCGCATCCTATACAGAATCTTGAATTCTTTTCTGTGTTTGAGGTAAAGGGCTCAATACTTTTTAGTGTCTTTTCTAACAATCACATCTTCTCTAATTATGTAGAAAGAATGTACATAATAAACTAGACAAAACGTCATTGGTCAGTCTGTTTAAAAATTCAGCTTAAATACCAACATCTTGCTTTTTCTTAATTTCTATTGATACCTTGTCACCGACTTTCAGGCCGATGTCTTCATACTCTCTCATACTTAACTTGAATGTGAGAGAATCTCCAAGACCACCGCCACCCATCATCCCTGTAATATTTCCCATGGCTTTGGGCAAATTTTTCATCAAATCTTCTGGAGAAGTGAATGCCATCGCCTTAGGTCCAAAAGGATTCTGCTGCCGCGCTTCTCCGGATTTGGAATCGTTGGGGTCAACAAATCCTACGTAAACGTAAGGACTTCCGTCGTGGACCGCTTCAATCTTTGAAAGAATAAATTCCTTTTTCATTTATAAGCAAGAACTAATACGGCTCTTTTAAATTTTTAAAATAGAACTAGTTTCTGAGTGCTAGTACTCTTGCTTTCAGACCATCTTACAGAAGACTCAGTATAATGTCCTGATAACATCTTCGTAGCGGGAGTAGATATTTACTTCCGATGTGCTTGATTCCTGACAAATACGTTTCAATAATCTGTCGATTCTTTTTATCAATCGTACGTTCAAGCGAATCTAATGTGTTATTAATATTGGGAACTCCAATATCTCTTTCAGATTTAATTTTTGAGTAAATATAGAATACGCATTTGATTATTACAGAACTGATGGGTCTCCGCTCAAAATCCACCAGTCTGTCGCTTGGTTGTTTCTTGTTCTTCGTGGTAGTACCCTATATTAGACACAATGGCATATATATGTTGGTATTAATTGGTATTTATTACCATTATAATCCCCACAGTCCCTGCATTTTCCCTTCTTTACCAATATGCTTTTCTCTGGACATATCTGATAATTTGGCGTGTACGATATAAGGTTTCAATTATTTACTTCTCAGAAGTATAATTCAACTGGGACTTCTCAGAAGTGATGAACAAGAACACAACCATTAGTCCCAGTTGGTGTTTAGGTATATTATAATTTTTTAAGTACCTATATAAGTGTATCTACACACATCTATCTCCTATTACCTATAATGATTATGAGGCAAGCCTTTTATTAGTAAGAAGTGTATGTTAACCCAATTAGGATTGAAGAAGCAAGATTACAATACAATACTAAAACAGGGAATGTCGGTGGATGCATGTACGTGTGGCGAGCTACGGAGAGCAGCTAGAGCAGTAACATTACTTTATGACAAAGCATTCGAGTCCAGCGGATTGCTGTCTACGCAACTGGGTGTGTTGTATACCATTTATAATTCTGCTTCTATTACAATTTCCCAACTTGCTGGAGAGTTGGATATGGATAGAACAACTCTTACTCGAAATCTATCTGTATTAGAGAGACAGGGACTTATCAACATCTCATCCGGCAAAGACCATCGAACAAGAATAGTCACAATTACTCCCAAAGGGACTAACTCTATATCCAATGCTATTCCTCTTTGGAATGAGATTCAACGCAAAGTAAAACAGCAAATGGGTGAGAAGGCATGGCATGAATTAATACAAAGTTTATCACAATTCATGAAGACAGCCGAGCGTTTGTTACCACCAGATAAAAACTAATTATAGAGTTATTTCTTATTATTCAATTTTGTATCCCTTCAAACTGAGTCTTAATGCATCTAGTAAATCATCATAACTAGTTTGGTCCTTATCTAAACTAACGTTACTGTACACTTTTTTTCAATTTCGCATATAGGACCGAATCCTGTATCGTATCCCGAATACCTTGAATTTTCTTAATCGTATTCCGGTCCTTCCTCGTTTTCTTTGAATTCTCTTCGAGCCGAATTATAAGTTTGGCTAACTCCTCAAGACTCCGATCAATCATATCAGAATCTACCTCTATAGTTTTTCTTGA
>JAATVL010000067.1 GCA_014523525.1 Nitrososphaerales archaeon TH703
ATAGTCAGTGCCGCTACTTTTCCACGCATTTTTCTTGATACTAGAAATGCTATTGTAACAGCCGGATTAAGCTGAGCTCCAGAGCGAGCGTTAATAGCATATACTAATGCAGTTAAAACGAAAGCATGAACTAAACCTAATACAGCCATTGCGAGCTGTCCGAGGCCTACTACTCCAACCAGTTTGTTGGACCCAGAATATACAGTAGCTGCTGAACAAATAGCGAAAACGAAGATGAATGTGCCAACAATTTCAAACATATATCTACTTTTTGATCCAGCGGCCAATCTCTACATTCCTTATAAAATATTACGGTCATAAAGGGGATACTCAGATTGTACTAATTAAAGACGTTAATGCTACTGATATGAAAAGCAGTGAATGACTCAGTCATTAGAAGGCTGTTGGAAGTTTACCGGAAACATAAAAAGCTGCTGTTTTAACTAGTTCATTTTCCATCAGAGAAATCCACAGTTATTTTACGCGAACCCAGAAATTTCATGTATTAATATTTTAATAATCGAAGACCAAGTTACTTCTGTGGGTATATGAGTAAATTCACAATGACTAATGGAATGGATCAAAATGAGATTGATAGACGCACCAAAAACCTTTTAGATCTTTTTAAGCGAAATTTTATAGAGAGCAAAAGCGATGATTTTGTTTCAGATGCGCTGGCAAACATGATTGTGTGTAATTCAGTTTATGCAAAAATCTTTGAAGGCTATCTGGTACTAGCTGAGAAAAGAAATATCCCACAAGAAATGACTGATGGCTTTTTTAAATGGGTATCTGATCAATTGGATGAACTTAAAATAAAGCTGGGTGAAAAATACCAAAAAATCGATATGAGATAGCATTACCTTCTGAATTTTATTATTTTTAACCAATTTATTGCAGTTTATCATATTACGGGTTTTACACCAAATTTCAACTTTATCTTGGAATTTATCTTACGATTCTATATCCGTTTAAAAATAGATTATTCACAGACTAAATAAATAGAAAAGTCTATATGATTACTTTTGTGGATTTTTTATATGAAAAATCAACTAATTATAATTCTAATAGCCATCATTTTCATGTCTTCAATTCTATTGCTGAATGTGGGAAAATTGGAAATTTTCGCACAAAAAGAAATTCAAAATAAATCCACGGCGAATTCGAGTAGTAAGATCTTCAAAGACGTACAAGGATCCGTAGTACAAATCACTCGAGAAAATAAGGAAGCTCCTACAGGTCCTCCCGGGGACAAAAATGTAACAAGTCTAGGATCAGGATTTGTGTTCGATAAGGAAGGGAGAATAATTACTAATCATCATGTGGTAGATGATTCTAAAAACGTGGATGTCACTTTCATAGATGGTAATAGATATGTAGCATCTGTCTTAGGGAGTGATCCATTCAATGACATCGCAGTTATAAAAATTAAACAAAATATATCAGGACTGCGTCCATTACCATTAGGAAATTCCTCTGCTGTAGAAGTAGGCGATCAAGTTATTGCGATAGGAAACCCGTATGGTTTGGCAGGTTCAATGTCCCTTGGTATTGTCAGTCAAAAGGGACGTCTGATCTCAACTGAAGGATCACAATTTAGTATTCCAAGTGTGATTCAGACAGATGCATTGATTAACCCCGGGAACTCAGGAGGGCCTTTGCTCAATATTAACGAAGAAGTAATTGGAATGAATACTGCAGGTGTGTTGTCAGATTCTGGAGGATTTTCTGGGATAGGTTTGGCGGTTCCCTCTAACACTATTTCTAAAATAGTTCCCACTCTTATCAGTAAAGGAAATTATACCCATCCATGGCTAGGAATTTCTGCAAGCACTCTAACATCAAAATTAACAGAAAATTTTGAAAATTTAAGCAGAGATTTTAAAGGTGTATATGTTGATTTAATAACAAAGGATGGACCATCAGATAACGCAAGTCTTCGTGGCAGTACCATTGATCAATACGGCGATAAACATGGTAATGATATAATTACTGCGGTTGATAAACATAATGTTACCTATATGGAGGATTTAGTATCCTATATAGATGAAAATAAACGGCCAGGAGATAAACTAAATCTTACTGTCTTTAGAAATCATTCTTATTCAGATATTAGCGTCGTGCTAGGAGATCGTAGTAATAGTACCAAATCCGAAGAGGGAAAAGAGCCATATGGTTGACGCTTCCTAACAATCATCCATATAATAAAATTGATTTTAATAGATTTAAACCAAGTGATAATTGTCTGATTAATTCATGAGGCCATAAAAAATTGCAATCCTATACTTACAATATACATCCCTAAAAGTATCAACCCTGTCTTTATTCCAATTTCTTTTCTGAATAATAAACCAACGGCAATTAATGTGACTACTGTTGTTAGTACTATTTGGAATGTTAAAATTGGACTTCGGGCTATCGTTACTCCTAGACCACTGTGATAAACGGCACCAAATACTGCAAACGCAAGTAAAAGAGTATTATTTAATATCTTCGATCCCAGTACATTGGCAATAGCAATTGACGTTCCCTGGGTACCCTTCCTGGCAAGCAGCATCAATGAAATTTTCTCTGGCATCTCACCTGCAATCGGGCTTATTACTACTGAAAGTATTATTGCTGAAACACCTATCTCAAAGGACACCTGTTCCAATGACTTTATGAAAGGCTCAGCACCAATAAAAATACCAATAGTTCCTATAATGAAGATTATTCCTGCCTTTATTAACTGCTTTTGATTTCCAGGAAGCCCATTTTCATCTGAAGCCTTGCTATACTCTTCAATAACTTTTTCTTTGTCTCTCTGTTTTTCTTTTTTCATTTCATAAAATGCTACAAATATGTACGCTAAGAATAAACCACTAAATATTATTCCGTCAATAAAGACATATCCGTCAATAAACAAAACTGCACTTATTACTGCTGTAATTATCAGAAAAATTTTGTCCAGTTTAAATGAACTTACATTTATTTTCTTAATTGGTTTTTTCGAAAGACGTGTCGTTGCAATTAAGAGCATTATTGCTAATCCCAGTGTCATCATTAGGATGTTGCTTCCTAAACCCGCTCCTAAAGCAATGCCATAAGAACCAGTCGAGGCTGCATATACAACTATGGCGATTTCGGGCAGTGTTGTTGCTACACTAAGCAATGTTCTTCCAACAAACCTCGCACCAAATCTCGTCGCTAAATGTTCTGCACCATAGGAAAGTAACCAGCTGGAAAATGTTAATTCTCCCAGCCACATCAGCATAATTAAGATGTTATTGGCTTCCAAACAAGTTGTGACTACTAGATTTATAGAATATAAACCATAATATGACTAATAATTCACGTTTACGTTAGGGCAAATTGATATTATATTAATTGCTATTTTTATTTTTAAAAAATTGTTAGAAGCGACTCCTTTCTTCCAAGTCACATCGTTTTGGATTTAAGTTATGGGTACGTTTGTCATTGTAGATATCGGTATTCTGATTTTCAAAACGCCATTTGCATAATCTGCCTTACTATTTGAATTATCATCTTCTGGGATTGAATAGGGAAGAGGGATCTTTTTCTCAATTCTGCTTGGCCGCTGGCTAAAATGAATAGTATGTGTTTCAATATCGATATCTCTCTTTGCTCTTAGTGTAAGAATATCTTTAGAGATATTTACGTGAATATCCTTTTTTTGAAATCCAGGAAGGTCTACTATAATCACAAGTTCTGTTCCGTTTTCATAAATATCAACTGGTGGTAATACAAATTCGTAAAATTCTCTGGAACGATTACCGATTTCCTTCATTATCTCTTTTGCTACATACCGACTAACACCCATATATTATCTCTGACCTTCTGTCTATAAATTCTTTATTTTGAACCCGTCAGACATGGCGAAAAAATTAGCATATTAATGAGATCAAGTTATTCTGTTATTCGTAAATCGAATTGCAAAATGGAGTCAACCAAGACAACTAGTCTGCAATCATGATTGCATGATACCCTGAGCTGCATTGCGGACAGCAGGCATGATCACATAAACATTCTACACAATATCTATGGGCGTCATAAAACATGCATATACTATCAGAGTAGAGGCAGTTTTCACAAATTACAAACTTTCTACATGGATTCGAATCTAATCTATCCACAATTTCAATTGTTCCAATTCATATATTAAGCTTTATAGTATTACGCTTCAAAGGGTTAGAAAGATTGCTATATTACGAAAAAACCCTTAAAATTAGATATAAAAAGATTTTTCATACCAATCTTCCAGATGAATTCCACAAGAAAAAAAAATAATGAACTTGGATAATCAACAGACTATGAATAAAGATGTCCCAAATATTGACAGGATGGCAGGCATTGAAATATACTCTACAAAATTTGATGGAATTGGAGGTTCAATAAAG
>JAATVL010000068.1 GCA_014523525.1 Nitrososphaerales archaeon TH703
ACTAAACTGAAAATACAAGTGGAGCCTAAATACCAGGATTACATTTCTTATCTCATATATTTTCTTATCAGTTTTCTTGTGAGAATATTTATCATTCGTTCTGTAGAGTCCATTATTATCCTTTGTAAAATTATTAACTGATGTTTAATTTGGCGTAGTCGGAACTTTATTTCCATCTGTGCGACGTTGAAATCCTAATCTATAAAAGGTACTTGAATTTGATATTGTTTAAATCGCGGCTAAACTAACCATGCAACAAACGTAATGTATTGTTCTATATTCAAATAACAAAGTTAATCAATACCTATAGCACACCAGCAACCATATCGTAACTAGGTTTGTTGGGCGGATCAATTTTACAGTTTTCGTGCCGGGCTGGCTCTCTAGACATCACCTCAATAGTCTATTGGAGTTTTTCATATATTTCCAACGTTAGTAATGAGGGTCCGCACAAAGCAAGAATTTGGGAGGTGATATAGAATTGGCAGTTGAAAATGGCTGGTACTTTGCTGTCGCTATAAGTATACCTCTGGTCATTTGGTTCTTCGTGACTCATCTAAAGCAATTAAGGGCAAAGGATGAGACGATTAAGAGGCCAACTCACACATTAGCGGAGTAGGTGCTATTTCTATCCTCTTCTCTTATTTTTTTTACAGGTTGGTATTAACATGCTGTAAGTATGGGCTTCCTTTTTCATTTTTATTCAATTGAGAACTTTTGGCGTAGGATGACGAACCGATATAAGATATATTTCAATCAGATACAAAATTCAATCCAAAATTGTGATTCGTTATGCACTTTATCAGACGTGGATCATTTAATTGTCAATTTAATGCTGTTACCATTGACTTATCTAGTTAAAGCGTGTTGATCATGGATTTGATCGCAATGAGTATTGATTCTAGTAGTAGAGCTCCAAAATAGTGCTCAAAATATGACGCGTCGGAATGGATGAAGAACAAATTTGTACCTAAAACAGGATTCAGATTTATCTTAGAGTCCTAAAAGCAAACCAAAAAGTCAGGATCCGGCGAAGTTGCTCAAATTTGGGAGGGGATACAATATATTATGTATGAAAAAGACATAACGCATACTAGTAAATATGAGTCTAATTTCAAAAACTATTGGCTTACGTGTTCCACCAGACCTAATCTACCGTGCTCTTAAGGATACACGTTTAGAACAGCTTTTTCCCGAATTCTTTATTGGAGTCACAAGAAAAATATCTATTGATAAAATAAATGAAGAGCTGGCATTTAAAACAAATACTCAAGACGGTCAGATTGAAATCGTAGAAACATTCAGATTGATAATATCTGGAAATAAGAATACTAATGTCTTATACACTACTCAGACAAATATTGATGGAGATATAGCAGTAGAATCAATACTCAGGACACACATTGCAAATATCTTGTATTCACTTTTGATGCTTGAAACAGGATATGTTAATGGATTGATGCAAAAAGAATGATGGCTACGCCAAGTATAAACCACGATATTACAAATCATGTATGCAGTAATTCACTAATTGTAACAACGTTACGACTGATTATAACATGATCTATCCAACTAATTCTTCAAGCAGTGAAATTCGTGTTCCAAATATGATTGACCAGAATGGATTGAATTTGTTTGCAATGTGAATCTTTTTCTCTTTATAAAGAACAAACTTTTTGTTGATTTCTTAAATACCCTTATCTAAATCTTCCAGAATAAAATTATAGATTGATCATAAAACATGGCAGCCAGGAAAATCAATCCCATTGAAAATCTGTAATGTCTGGAAAAATCCTATCTATTGGTACGAATTGGTCTCCTCTAATTTCACCAAGAGGGAATTCTATTGTTTGAACTTCAACATATACTCCTCCGTCCTCCATCAACTCGAGAAGATCTGCCAAGGATTTACCTTTTAGTTCTCCCTGTAGATCATCCGAAGTTACACCGCCAACAGCAACTGTTCCTTTTTCCTTATATGGACTTACGTTAGTAATGTTAATGTCATCACCTTTGACCTTGAGCTCTTTTGCTTCTTTCAAGAAATCTAATAACATACTTGCATTTTGAGTGTAGTTACCATAACTGTAGAGATTAATACCAGTTATTTTGTCGATATCATTCACATTAATATTGTATACAAGCTGTCTCGAATCCTTTGTGAACTTAAGACCAACGAAGCCATATCCATGTGTATTATTAGGCGGCACTTGTTGATCTCCATCAAGTACACACCAGAATCGGTTTACAAGTTCGGCATTGGCCGAATTACTGAAAAAAATTAGTCCATACAAGATCAAAATACAAATGACCATCAATAGAAACAATAAGATCTTCATTGGTAATTTTCAATCGTCTCTTATTTAATTTACTTATTGGATCTCTAAATTAAAGATACGTCCAACCATTAAAACAAAGATAAAACGATCGACAGAAATTCAGTGTCAAAATATGATGGTCCGGATGTAATGCGTGACGATATCGGTCCTAAGGATGGATTTCTTAATTTATTATACCAAAAACTGAGCTTTAAACGCTTGTATTAATATTGGATTAATAAATTTTCAGCTAAATTCTTATTTTTTGAAGGTACCAAAGGAGCTTAAAAAAAGTCATTACACAATGGCTGTGGATCACATATTCTAAGGAAGGTGAGTAGCAATTCTGAGAATAATTGTGATTGAAAACCACACGGAGAAATTTTTAATAATATAGTAGCATCTCTTTTATGAATATGATGAAAATTTATTTCAAGATTGCAATTATCTTCTTCCCAATAATAATCGTATCAATCATTTGTATGCAAATAGTTTTATCAGGATATGCAATGGCACAAGGAAAAAAATTTAATTTTGTAGCGGTAGGAGATCTTGATTGTAATATAAATTCAATGCAAACAGTTAACAACATTCTTGATAAAAAACCTCAAATTTTTTTAGCTTTGGGTGATATGTACTATGATTGTAAACCTGACGAATTCATGAAAGTATTTTCATCATTACATGGTATCTTATACATGACTATGGGAAATCATGATTCTTGGTCAAAATTCGCAGGATTGTATCATTTACCAAATGATAAACCATATTATTCATTTGATAAAGGGAATGTCCACTTTTTATCGATTAGCACAGAATCAGATCTTCGACAAAACTCTACACAATACGATTTTATAAATACTGATTTAGATATAGCTTCTCAAAATAGGAGTATTAGTTGGATTATAGTACTTGCTCATAGACCATTTATATCATCTGAAACAGAACATATTACTGAAAAAGAGAATTTCAAAACATATCCTCCCTTGTTTGCAAGATATGGTGTCGACGTGGTTATTCAAGCACACGTTCATAATTATCAGAGAACGTTTCCAATTCTCTTGGATAACTTCTCAAATCCAATCATTGTTACTAAGAATAATACAATAAATGAAGGGACTGGTGTGTTATATATTACCACGGGGGGTGGTGGTCACGATTTGTATGAATTTAAATCAAAATCACCTTACGTTCAAACCCAATATGCCGAGTATGGAATAATAAACGTAAATTCTACTGAAAATGCATTAACGATAGAAGCCTATACAAATAAGGATTTCGAGTCGCCTAAAGATACATTTACCATATTAAAAGGATATAATACTACAAATCCAACTCCGATTTTAAAATATGTTTATATTAATACCTCAAAAGGGAATGGGATTATACCTACACCAAAGGGATTGATTGAAATCCCATTTGAGAACGGTACTGTAAGAATTCCAGTTAAGTATAATTATTCTTTACCACATTAAGCCTTTTTCAATTTGTCAACTTAAGTAGGATTTTACAGCATTAACCAACTGAATATATTGGTCCTAATTAATTTTGTTAAGTAATATTTAATAGTATAATTTCTACTTATGTGGAGGATCTATTAATGAATCGGAGTTTGCCAATTTATGTAATTAGGCTTTCATTTACTATACTCATCGTAGTAATTTTTGTCGCTGGTAGAGTGCTTACCACAACCGCCATCCTGAGTAACAGTATGAATCTCCAAAGTACATCTGGTTTAGGCACACAGGAAATCGAATTGAACGTAAAAGATATTATAGTCAACAAGACAGGCCAAAATCTGGCTACTGTCAAAATTATTTTTGCAGCACATAATCCACAAGCATACACTGTTTTATTAAATGGAATTCACTATAACATTTTTTTTAACAATCAAACAGTATCATCCGGTGATATTGGAGGTGAGTCATTAATAGACATCATGAACGAGGAGCCAGAATTTCCAATAATAAGTAATGATACTGTTACCTTTAAGAACGTACAAACTATACATACAAATGAGATTAAAAATGATATATCTAATACAATAACTACAGGAAAAGCTTGCTTTAAAGTAAATGGAACTTACTTCTACAGACAGGCAGCCAATCTGACTGCATCAGGAGGAGGAAATGAATTTCAACTGAAGTTTCCTAGTGGTTGCAGATAACTGAACTGTACTAATCAAGTTATAAACAAGATGTGAATTATATTATCGACTCCACGAATTGGATGGGATTAATCTGATTTTTCAGATGGGTTGCAATAAGAATTTCTAAATTTAGGCATCACTTTCAACACGCTTTCTTATGATAGCCGAAATAATTTGATTTTAACCTGGCCTTCCACGGTTTCGTGCAGGATGTAAATAAAGGCACTTCCCAGATTTGTATCCCAAATATGTGTAGATCGTAGTATCATCTTCTGGTTCAAGTGCTTCGTATTTAATATCTGCTGCACTTACAGAAATATATTGTAGACACCAGTGATCATATCTACCCACAGGTTCGAAGCGGACATAGACAGGGTAAAGGCTAATATCTTCTGAATCTAGCGGAGGAAAAGCTCTAGGATTATTCCATGTGGGATTGTTTACGTTTACTTCGCCTGCTACTGCACTCGTACCCGCCGAGTAACTCCGTTCCGCACCACGCTCAAAATCTTCATATGATGTGCCTACGTGGAACTCTCTGCCACAAAAACCAACATATACCTCTCCGTCCGTTCCTGCATCTTCAATATCGGCCGTCCGGATTCTAAATACTATCTTTTGAATCGTTACCATCGTAGATAAATATCCAAGTAAAAATATAAGTTTTATACAGATTTGAAGCCTTCGACTAGTCGTGTCGACTAGTCGGATTTCACTGAGT